>CAZRGY010000018.1:8030-19376 GCA_964599715.1 uncultured Verrucomicrobiota bacterium
GTATCGACGTCCACCTTGGCCTGATGGATCTGCCACGCTTTTTTGGCCATGCGGTCATACCCTGCTGCCCGGTCATACTCGCCCACGGCCAGCAAAGTATAAGAGCGGACGATCAAACCTTCGATGACGGCCAGAAACTTGTCCTTGCCTTCATTGGCCAACAGCTCCGTTGTGCGCCAGATGCTGTATTCCTCGTAAGAATTCCAATCAATCACGGTCTCTGGATAAACCCGTTTGAGTTCACTCCAATATTTGGCTGACTCAGCCTCCCGGTTGTAGAGATACAACGTACTGACCGCACTCTTGAGGAAGTTCTGATGCCCCTGCTTGAGGTTCTCAACGGTCGGTTCCTCCTTGATCATCTGATAGTAGGAAGCATTGACCTTGTCGGCGATATCCACATTGGGCGCAAACTCCGCTCGTTTATCCGCGGCATTCAAAACCAGCCGGCCACGGTGAAAGGCCAACTGCATGGATTGATAGATCAACCGGCGCAGAGGCATCAGGTCTACCCCACTGGGCGCCTTTTGCATGCCCACAAACGCCCAGTAGATGGCCTGCGTCTCCGGCATGCGCCAATCCAATGGACCATAGATGTTATCCACCCGTTGCATCATGGCCGGGTCCATCTTGTAAACATCCAACAACTTCTGGCGCGTGGCTTCATCTTCCGGCGTCTGGGGTTTGATCAGATGATCGAAATTATACGGCGCATGCCCGATCACCTGGTCCATCTCGTAAGCCCAGGTGAGCTTGTAATACATGTGGGCGTCATCCATGTTGCCACCGATCTTGTTCTGGAAGAACCAGCCCAGTTCTTGATAGAGCGTTACCTCGTGCGGGTTGAAACGGATACCTTCATCACGCAGCAGTTCCACACCGCGCAAAACCCACATCCAACGCTCCTTCTGGTCAGGAAACTTGATGGAGATGTTGTAGGCCATATTCCAAGCTTGGTGACGCCAGACCATGGCGAAATTCGGCTGCAACTTGGTGATCCAGTCGGAGAGCTGAACCATTTCGAAGTACTTGCCGTCCTGCTGCATCTCATTGGCCCGAAGCCAGAGTGCATTCGCGATCAGGCCACGAAAACCGCCCAAGGCGACCGTAGTGAAAGCCAGGACCGGCGGCGCATTCTCCAACGGCTCCGTACGCGTCAAGCCCATGGCGGTGCGCTCTTCGTTCAGCGCGTGCTGCGTGATGCTGGCAGTACCCAGCATCAGCAGGGCCAACAGCAGCAACAACGGCTTGTATAAGCGGCTCTCAGTCATCTCAACTCGTTTGCTGTACCGATGCCAGTTCCCGGCGATAGAACAGGCCGACGCCGATCAAACTCAGCATGCCCGTCGCCAACAACCCGATCTGGCCGAAGGCACGAAGCAACTGCCACCAGGACACGCTGCGCCCACTGCTCAGGGAATCGATCGGTGAAAACTCCTTAACCAGCTTGATGCCTTGGAGCATCAAACGGAACAGCGGCACGATGACCAAATCCACCAGCGAACCCACCGCTTGGCCGGTCTCATGGTTCACCCCGGTCACTGTACCTTCCCGGACTACGCTCTCCATGACCCCGCTCGACAGAGCCACCACCAGCATTGCTAGCGAGAAGAACGCCGCCACCGGAAATGACAGATAGCTGGCCGCCGCCAATCCCAAGGCCGCCAACAAGGCCAGCCACAGGAAAACGATGATCAAACCACGGCAGAAATTCACTCCGAACCCGGATTCATAATAGAGCACCTCAATCCCTTCATCGAGCGGGACCATCAAGGGAATCGGGCTCATGTTGTAAAACTCGACATTGAGATGGCCTTGGTCATCCAGCAGATCCGTGCCGACGGGTATCTCATGGAAACTGTCATCCGCTACAGCCGTCTCCACGCGGATCATCCGGGGATCACCAGGCGGCCCAACTTGAAGCATGACCGGAAAGGAAGTGATCTGCGTCAGCATGCCTTTGTTGAATTTCAAGCGCACCTGCATCTGGCGGCCCTTGACCAAATTCTTGAGCGCACCGAAATCCAGATCCCAACGTTTGCCCATCAGTGGCGGCACGTATTGCTCGCGCCCCTTGACCATCTCCTCCACCTGCTGTTTCACAAACGCCCGGTCCATCGCCGCGACGCTTGGTTCCTTTAAACGTTCCTGCAAGGTCTGCTCGATCTCTTTCGTAAGATCCGGGATCGGGGCTTTCACCGAGCCACGCCCGACCAGTATCTGATTTTTCAAAACCAGCTTCTGTTCGTCCGGCAACTTGGCTGCCCGATAGAGCACGGAGAAATAGACGCATGCTCCAGTGAAACCAAGCAGGATGGCATTAAGTGTCAGGATGCCCAACCACTTGCCGATCCAGATTTCCCAGCGCGCGATAGGTTTCACCGCCAAGGTCTGGATGGTGCAATCTTCGATGTCCCGAGCCAGCACACCGCACGCCAGCCAGAGTGTGCTGAAGCCCAAGAGGGAAACGGAAATCCCCAAGGTGTAGGTGAGCAGGATCTGCGTCAGTCCCCGGGCCGTGCCGTCATCCTTGATGATGAGCGGCAACACCACCACCGTAAGGAGCAGGAACACGAGCAACGCCGGAAAAAGGCGGAAACGATACGTCGCCTGCAGGGTGACGGACGCCACGGCAGTGATCCGGGCGCCAAAAATCTTGCGGGACAGCCAGGTGAACAGACCGAAAGCGGTCATCAACCGGAATACAAACCACCATATTTGCGCTGCAAAATTCATGAACTGTCAATCAGCCCTGTTTGCTCACTCTTTGTCGCCCAGCAGCGAGGACAGTTTGTCGTTGGCCTTGTCGATCTGCTCCTTGGCCACCTGGCTGGCTGCAGGCTTGGTTGGGGCAGCCGGGGCAGGCGTTTCCGCTGCGGAGAGTTTGTCCAGGCGGGCATTGTCCACCTTGCTCTCAGGCGTTGGTGCAGCGGCCGGTTTCGCTTCTGGCTCAGCCGTCTGCGATTGGGTAAGGCGGTCGAGCACGCTATCGGCCTGACCGGAAGATACCTTGTCAGCATCTCCGCGCAGATATGCGGCGACCTTGGCGCCAGACGTTGCCCCTGAGGTATGCGAAGCCGCCGCCCGGGCGCGCTCCACGACTTCCAAAAAGTAATTCTCCAGATTCTGCGTCGGGTTATCCACCCGCAGCTTGTCCTGTCCGACGTCTTGCCGGATCAGCTCCAGCACTTTTTCCATCGTCGGCCGGGGCAACACCGGCGAGGTGATGCGGACAGAATCCGGTTTCGTCAGCAAACTCTTCAGCGTGCCCGAGGCATGGATTTTACCGCCGTAATAGATCACCACACGGTCACAGACATCTTCCACATCCGAGAGCAAATGGCTGCTCAAGATGACCGTCTTGCCACGCTTGGCGAGGGCCAAGATCAAATCTTTCACTTCCCGGCAACCGATCGGATCCAGGCCGGCCGTCGGTTCATCAAGAATCACCAGATCGGGATCATTGATGAGCGCCTGGGCCAGACCGATACGGCGCTGCATACCCTTGGAGAACTCACCGACCAGACGGCCACGTGCCTGGTTCAAGCCCACCATCTCGATCAATTGCTCTGCCCGGGCACCGCGATCTCCTGGCGGCAATTCGAACAGATTGCCGAAGAAATCCAGCGTCTCACCCGAATTGAGATACCGGTAGAGATAAGATTCCTCAGGCAGATAGCCGATACGGGCCTTGGTCGCCACATGCTTCGGCGATTTGCCAAAGACCTCGATGTGCCCCTTGGTCGGGTTCAACAAACCCAACAGCATCTTCACCGTGGTGGATTTGCCAGAACCGTTCGGTCCCAACAGACCGAAGACTTCGCCCCGGCGCACGTCGAAATCCACGTTGTCCACGGCGCGCGCCTTGGGCCGGCCCCAGAAGTCCTTGAACACCTTGGAGAGACCGCGCACAGCCACGACGAGATCGGCGTTGGGCGACGTGGACTCAGGCGTTGATGTTGATTCAGTGGGAGCAACCATGGTCTTGGATTATCAGGCCGCCTTGGGCGAGAGCTCACCCGCAGGCGCCGCTGGCGTTTTGTTTTCCGGCTTGGGAGTGTCCGCGACGAACGGCTCCAGCTCCTCACCCTGACGGACGAGACGGAAGCTGTTGAACACCACGAGCAACGAACCCATCACATGCATCAATGCAGCGACGATCGGATTGATATAGCCGAACGCCGCAAGGACGAGACCGCCGATGACGAACAGAACGCCGATAAGGAAGTTCTGATTGATGACTGCCCGGGTCTGGCGGGAAAGACGCACCAGGAAGGGCAGACGACGCAGATCGCTGTTCATGAGGGCGATGGTCGCGCTATGGATGGCCACTTCCGAACCGGCCGCACCCATCGCGATGCCGATGTCACCAGCCGCGAGTGCCGGGGCATCATTCACACCGTCACCTACGACTGCCACGCGATAACCCTTCTTCTTCATCGCGCGCACGAATTCCACCTTGTTCTGCGGCAGGCACTCGGCCACGACTTCTTCACAACCGATTTCCTTGGCCACACGGATGGCGACCGGCTGACGGTCACCCGAGACCATCGCGACACGGCGCACGCCATTAGCCAACAAGTCAGCGAGGGATTCCTTCGCCTCGGCGCGCGTTTGATCCTTGAGCCCCACCCAGCCGATGCACTGGCCACTGCGGGACACAAAGATCAAGCTGAAGCCCTCGGTCTCATTCAAGTCCACCGACTTCAAGAAATCTTCGGTGACACCATTCTCTTTGAGCCAGTTGGCGCGGCCCACATAGATGCGTGCACCTTCGATATCTGCCTGCACACCTTTACCGGCGGTTTCCGTGAAGTTCAGCGGCTCCACCAGAGGAACGCCTGCTTCTTCGGCCAACTGAGAAAGGGCCTTGGCCGTAGGATGGTTACTGTAGCGCTCAGCCGAGGCCGCGATGCGCAGCAACTCAGCGGGCTTCACGCCATTCAACGGAGCCAGACGGCTGACTGCCAGTTTGCCGGTGGTCAACGTGCCGGTCTTATCAAAGATGAAAGCGTTGATCCGCGCCGCCAACTCCAGATCGGCGATGTTCTTGATGAGCACACCGAGACGGGCGGCGGCAGAGAGCGCAGCCACCATCGCCGTCGGAGTCGCCAAAATGAATGCACACGGGCAGGCCACGATGTAAACCGCGATCACGCGGTTCAGGTCTTTCGAGAAAGCATACACCATCAAACCGATGACGAACACCAGCGGGGTGTAGAAATGCATGTATTGATCCACCAAACGCATGATCGGCAGCTTGGTCTTCTCAGCGGCCAGGATGAGGTCATGCACCCGGCCGAGGGTGGTATCCGTGCCAGCACGGTTGACTTTGATCTCCAATACACCGTTCAGATTGACGGTACCGGCGAAGACTTCGTCACCGATCTTCTTGTCCACCGGCAATGACTCACCCGTGATGTTGGCCTGATTGATCGAACCCTGACCGGAGATGATCTGGCCGTCTGCTGCAATGTTGTCACCAGGACGCACGCGGATGACATCGCCAACCGTCAACTCTTTCACCGCCACTTCCTCTTCCTTCCCATCCCGGATGCGACGCGCCTTGGTCGGCGTCAGTTTGATGAGCGATTCGATGGAGCGCCGGGCACCATCGGCCGTGCGGGTCTCGATGATCTCACCCAACAACATGAAGAAAGCGACCGTGCCCGCCTCTTGATAATGCCCGGAGGCAAATGAGGCCATAACGGCCAAAGCTACCAACTCATTGGTGCTCAACACCCCACGGCGCAAATCCTTGATACCCAACAGCACGATGGGCGTGCCCAAGATGAGCGCCCCGATCATGGAGCTGATGGAGGAGATGGCTCCGCCCTTGTCCAGCACCTGGTCGGCGATGAAAGAGTTGATGACGAAGACCAGACCGATGATGACCTGCTGAAGCTTTACCTCGGTATGCGAATGGTCGTGGCCACAACTGGAGCAACCGTCTTTGCCATGATCATGATGGTGATGATCATGTCCGTCGTGGTCCGCATGTGATGATACTTGCATGGACTTATTCTTTTTGCGCGACCATCACTGCCTGGCCGCAGGTTCAAAACTAGTTGTTGCCCCTGGGTTTCACGGGCTCACGGTTTAATTGTAGCCTCAATTCGCGAGGCGCGCCATCCGCACGGTTCGGCATGAAGAATTTATCCTGCGCTGCCGTGAAGACGTTCTGGAGCTTTTCCGTCATGACCCGGCGCTTGAAGAGGCTCGGATCTTCGCGATAAAGCGGCAGGAGTTCGTTGTAGGTGGCCGCTTCGGCGCGCACCGCCTGCACCAGTTGGTTGCTCTCCGAGATGCCGGCGCTGATCAAAGCCTGCGCCTGGCCTTCAGCCTCGCGCAGCATCTTGCTGGCATCACCTTGGGCGGCATTGATCTTCTCATTGCGATCCAAGTCAGACTGCTGCACTGCTTCAAACGAAGGGCGGACGTTGAACGGCGCCGAGGTATCCACACTGATCGGCTCCAAGATGACCCCGAGATCATGCTGGGCGATCAAGCGCTGCACGCGGTTGGAGACCTCCTCGCGGAATGCCTCCTTGTCACCATACAACGCACGTTCTGCAGTGAACTTCGTGGCCGCATAGAACACGGCGTTGTCCAAAATATTGCGAAGAAGCTCCGTGGTGTCGGCGAACTCAAAAGTATAGCGCACCGGGTCATTGATGCGGTAGTTCAGCGTGGCCTTCACATGGATGATATTACCATCGGAGGTCAGCACGTAACCATCCACCCCGGGGCGGAGAGATTCGGAACCGGAAGGCATGTCACCTTTGATCTCCTGTTCCGGATTCATGGCGGGCCAGCCATTTGTGGAAAGCACACTGTGGCTTTGCCCCAACGGGATCTTCACAATCTCATCGATAGGATATGGGAAGGCCCAGTGCAGGCCGGGCTTCAAGGCCACATCCATGCCTTGCCCGACGGGCTTGCCCAAACGTAAAATGACACCTGCCTCGTTTTCCTTAACTTGGAAAACGCCCGAGGAGAAGAAGATCACCACCAGGATGACCAGGAGGACCTTAACGATGGCAAAACTGCTGCGCAGCGCTTCCGAGAGAGCCCGGGTGGACGGATCGTCCACATCACTGATCATCTCGGGTTCCGGCTCGGGCTCACCCTTCTTCTGCCCGAGCAATTCTTCCAGATGGTCCTTGGGAGAACCCTGTCCGTGATCATGATCGTGTCCATGACCATGGCCATGATCGTGGTCGTGATCATGCCCGTGACCATGAGAATGGTCATGCTCGTGCGAGCCTTGGGGATCTTTGTCGCTCATGGCTAAGGTTACTTGTTGGCTTTCTTGTCGTTCGCTTCCCAGCCACCGCCGCTCAGCATGTCAAACGGCGGCGTCTGCTGGTCCAAGATCAGGGTGGAGCGTTCCTTCAAGGACTGTTCCAGGGCTTTGAGGCGCAACAGGAAAATGGCCAGGTCCGGCTCCTGCTTGAAGACGGCGTAAGATTTAGCGGCTTCACGATCGCCTTCACCCCGGATGATCTCCGCCTTGCCCTTGGCTTCAGCGATGATCTCTTCCCGTTTCTGTTTGGCTTCCGCCCGGATGATCGCGGCTTCTTTCTCACCTTCACCGGTCAACTCTTTCACCAGTCGTTCACGCTCCGCCTTCATGCGGGCGAACACTTTGGTGGTGACATTCTCCGGCAGGCCCAGTTGCTTGATGCCGAGCAGCACCACATCCACACCGTATTCCTTTTTCGCCAGTTCCTGGACATTGGCCAGCATCTCGCTTTCGATCTGGTCGAACTTGAGCGCGGCCGGATCCGGCGAGACGAGGTCGCTGAAGTTGTACTGGCCGATGATGCCGTTCTTGGCACTACGGATGAGGTTCTCCAGTTTCACTTCCGCCTTGGCGGCATCGCCGTCAAAGCTGGTAAGGAACTTGGCCGGGTCGGCGATCTTCCAACCGGCGAAAACAGTGATGAGGACGATGCGCGAGTCCTTTGTCTGCGTCTGCTCGAACTTCTTCTCAAAGTTCTGCGTCCGGTTCTCGAACTTGTAGACCCGCTGGATGGGCCACGGCATCTTGAAGTACAGACCGGGGGTAGTTATCGGCTCGGAGAACTTGCCGAACTGGGTGACCACCGCCACCTGCGTCTGCCTTACTTGAAAGGAGAACAACAGAAAGGCGAACACGACGACCAGGATGATCGCGACCACTAATGACAGCGTATTCTTCTTCATACCCAAATTATTTTCTTAAAAATGCTGGCTAAAAATTACTGTTTCGACGTCGGCGTCGGCAGGGCTACATCGTCCAGGATGTCCATCCGCACCTTGTCTTCGAGATTCATGATGATCGTGTCCGTGGTATTCGTCACCCCGATCACGTATTTGCGGGCTGGCGCAATGGCGCGACCCAAAGTGTCCAAGTAAGAGCGCTGGCGGAAAACTTCCGGTGATGCCTGGTAAGCGATGACTTGATTCGGGAACCGGCCCACCGCCGCCACACCTTTGGCCTGTTCAGAGAGACGATACACTTCAGCGTCTGCGATGATATTGGCCGCCTCTGCCCGTGCGCGCGGCAATGACTCCGCTTTTTCGCCTTCGGCCGTATAAATGATGCCCTGACGCGCCTGCAAAGCTGCATTCACCGATTCATAGGCTTCCGCCACCGCGACCGGCGGATGGATATCTTGCAAGCCTACAAAGATGATCTCGACACCCAGCTCATGCTGGTCGGCCGTCTTCTGGATCATGGTCTGCAAATCCTTGGCCGCCTGCAGCCGTCCGCTGGACATGATCTCATCGATATCCACGCTCACGAGGTAGTTCACCACTTCGCGGGTAGCCAACTTCTCCAGCAACTCACCGGCGTTCTCATGGTTGATGGCCCACTTGCTAAGATCGGAGATGATGTATTGGACCGGGATGCTGGCTGTCAGCAGGTTAACCGGTACCGCTGCTTCAGTGGAGGTATCATTGCTGTTCGTGGCCGTGATCTGCTGACGGCTGGCCACCAACATGTTGACCTCTTCCTTGTAATGAGCCTTGGTCCACAAAACGACGCGCTCTTTTTCCAGGTTGTCATCCGGCACCACACCCACCAAGAAGCTCTGGATAGCCCGGGTCTGGTAACGATAGACCTTGCTCATGGGCCAAGGCAGCTTGAAATGCGGCCCCGGGTCCAAGACACTCCCGACCGGCTTGCCAAAACGTTCCAACAAAGCTTGCTCACCAGGTTCGATGAAAACGACCACCGTGGAGAGCCACAAGATACCCACCTGCGCCAAGATGATCCAGGCGATGGTGCGTTGCAGGAAACGGTAAAACCAGGTCTCGGAAACTTTGAAGCCGAACTGGTAATCCAGTGCCTGTGCAGCGGTGGCAAAGAAACCGGCCGGATCTCCCACCAGGCCGATCACGCGGCTGTCATACAGCAGATGCGTGACCTGCCCCTTCAAACGCGGGCGATAAGCCTCGAACACGACATTGAACAGTGTCTCAACCGCCGACAATCCCAAGATGATGACCAACGCACGGGCGATGATCACGTCCGCCCGGGGACTGTCCAGATAGGCAAAGATCAGTGCCGTGAGGGCGAGCAAACTCGCGAATGAGCAAAGCAGCATATACGCCGAACCGGGCCGCATGAGCCGCTGCTTTTCCAAACGGGCAATCCCGGCGGAATACTTGCCCAAGAGAAACTGGACGAGCATGAAGATACCGAAGAAAGTCATGCCGATGGGCGCCTTGTCCACCGTCAATCCAGGGTAATCATCGCTGTAACGCACCCACAAAACGTAAGCCGCAACCGCCTGTGCCAGCATCAGGACCACCGAGAAAACCGGCACCCCGAAACGCTCAAACTGGATGCGGGAACGCTGCGCCGGAAAATTCTCCGCTTCCGCTGTATCGAACAAGGCGGAGGCGTTTTTGGATTTCTGCAGTTCGTCAAACTCCAGCTTTTCCAGCTGCTCCTGCGTTTCCAGGCGCATCTGCAGGTAGGAGACCAGCGACACCAGGAAGCCGAAGCCCACCAGCAGCGCGGTGACCTCGGCGGTGGCCGATCTCACATATTGCGCGGCTACGGCGGCAGCAATGCCGATACCCAAAAAGACCATCAGGTTGATCAACCCGTTCCGTTGCACGTTGCGGTCAGTACTCATGCTAGTTCAATTCCCGGTCTTCAAACAGATACAGCGCGGCCATGAGGGTGGCGCCGAGATATCCCACCACATAACCAAATGCCTGCGCCACATAACTCCACGGCACCCCGGGCTTACCCGGTTCCAAAGTGTCTGCCGTCCAAAACAACTGCCAATTGGGCGTAATCGTATACAGGAATTTCGCCCAAAGCGCTCCAGCCTCAGCTGGTCGCCCAAAAAGGTAATCCGACATCAATCCCAAGATGAATACCCCCGAGCAGATGGCCAGCGTCGGAATCGTTTCCAGCCGTGTCGAGCAGACCAGAGCTACCCCGGCCAACGTCCAGAGGGCAAATAAAATCAATACCGTGACCGGCACCATCCGCGGGTCCACCTTGTTCGGTTCCACTTCCACCGTATGTTTCAGCACCATGAAATTGGTGATGATGATGTAAGCGATGGTCGTGGTGACCACCAGAGCGATGACGCCATCCGAGGCAAAGGGACGGCGTAGGAAGTAATTACTGATGCCCGCCACCAGATACGCCAGAGCGATCGCCCCATAAAAGACCCCCGTGCCCGCCAGATCAGCTTCACCATAAGCATCGTAGGCCATACGACTGGCCAAAAGCACGCTGAGCAGGTTGATGTAAGTCAGCAGGGTCAAAGCCCCAGCCACACCCAAGAACTTGGCAATCAGGAACTGCGGACGGCTAACCGGCTTGGAAAGCACCGCCAACGCCGTGCCCGTACGGATTTCCTTGGCCACGGAGGAAGAGGCACTCAATACCGCCCCGAACAACCCGGAAATCAAAGTGACCGCCAAAACACTGTCTTTCACCAGCTTGGGATCATCTCCCAAGGCGATATAAGGAACAGCCGCCAAAAAGACGTTGAACACGGCCGCGCTCGTCGCCAGCAGCAAAAAAACTGGCTGCCGGATAAGCTCCATGAACGCATTGACTGATATGGTCAGTATTTGCCGCATTTAGATTTGGTTGCGCCGCGTATGATAGGTGCGGAGACTCTGATTGCAACGGCTAACCCCATCCGCACGCACGATTTCCGTAGTTTTATGGACAATTTTCGTCATTTTCCCCAATACATCCGCTTCACAGGACGCCCCGAACCATCTTTGGTTAATAAAAGCAGACAGCTCGTATAACAGGTTGTTCAACTCAAACACCTCGGCAAAATGGGTGATAGACAGTTGTTTTCAGTGAGCGGCCAACCC
>CAZRGY010000018.1:19386-20233 GCA_964599715.1 uncultured Verrucomicrobiota bacterium
TGATAGACATGGATTACAAACGTAGAAGGAGGCACTTGAGGCTGTAAAACCACCGGCCTGAGGTTGGCCGGGAGAGGTGGATTTAGGCTAAAAAGGACAGATTTGCCCCCCAGCCACCGGGAAAAGCTTAATAGTATCGGACGAATGATTTTTTCTTCAGCCGTTCAATATATTGATTACGCAGGCGCGCGCGTTCTTCGCCGATCAAAATTTTCTCGATCTCATCCCGCACCTCCGGCAATGGCCGCGCTTGGGCCTGCTTGGTGTCCTCCACCAGGAGGATGTAACAGGCTTCCGGCGTCTCGATCACTCCACTGCGTTGGCCTTTTTTCAAGGAAAACGCGGCGGCATCCAGCTCCGAACGCAATTTGTTCCGCTCCACCCAGCCCCAATCACCCTGCTGGGCGCGTTGGGCACCCTCGGAATAAATACCCGCCATCTCGGCGAAGGAAGCCCCTTCATCCAGCTTGATGAGGATTTCCTTGGCCAGCTTGGCCGTTAGTGCCGGGTCTGAACCAGCCGGCTTGTTCAGCACGATCATCCGCAGCTTGACCTGATCCTCCATCCGGAAACTCTCTTTGTTGGTCTCGTAATACTGTTCAATCTTGTAAGGGGAGATCAGCACCACCGAACTGATATGCTTTTGGGCCAAGGCATCAACGATGATCTGCTCCCGGATGTTCCGGCGGTAGCTCTCATAGGTACCACCTTGGGCCTGAAGGGTCTGAGTAAGTTTCAATCGATCACCGAACTGCTTGCGGATACGGATATTGATCTCATCATCGATGATGCTTTCCGGCAGGCTGTAGCCGGAAACCTTGTAATCATTCAGGATCAGCTGGCGTTC
>CAZRGY010000019.1:0-14885 GCA_964599715.1 uncultured Verrucomicrobiota bacterium
CGACGCAATTCTTCATCCAGTCGTTGCAAAACGCTCAGTCCGAACTCACGATCACTTTCGATGGCGATGACGCGGGCGTGCGGCAATTTCCGCGTGGCGTAACACTTGAACTCCACGCCTTTCTTGAAGTCCACCAGGTAAAACTCCACCTGCTCTGGGCTGCACCATAGCGCGAGATTGGTGACGATGACATGGAACAACGTCGACTTACCGGAACCAGTCTTGCCCGCGATAAGAGCGTGCTGACGTGTGCCTTGGCCGATGGCGAGGTGTTGCAGTTTCGTCGCCCCGGTGCGCCCGATGGGGACGCGCAATTCTGAGGTGGTCTCCAGTGACCAGTACTCTTCCACCTTCGGGACAACGTGCGAGAAGGGCACCTCGATGCGGTTGGAATTGATGCTGCGTTGACCGACCCGCTGGATGAACTCCGTCACAAAAACGGCGGAGGGAGGTCTGTCCAATACAAGGCGCGCGCCTTCATTGGCAAACTCGGAGAAAGCAAATGCACCCGTCTGTGAGCTGAGGCTGATGCTGCTCTTGCGTAGCTCATCAGCGAGGAAATCATGTGGCACTGGTTGCCGCTTGTCCCAGTGGATCAGGGTGAATACCCCGCAGCGTGCGCCGCTGGTGGCGATGCTTAGCAAGCGCTTGGCCGCTTGCTCGCTGAAATTCGCTGGAAATCCGGACACGACCAGAAAGTGATACTTCTCCGCGATGGTGCCAGCCTTCTCGTTATACTCGGTGATGGTCTCATACTCATTGCGCAGATACATCTGGATGACCTTCTCCATATGCTCGCTGAGTTCATTGAGCTTTTTCTCGATCTGCTGCGGTTGGGTCCAAATGCGGCTGTTGATGAGGTGTTCGCCGTAATCCGCCAAGTGCATGATGCCGGCAAAGCTTTGCCCAAGTCCCACTGGATCGATAATGGTAAAACTCACGCGTCCCGCCGGTGACTGGTCAAGCAGGCGCAGCATGATGTTGTTGAGCGAATCGATCGCTGCTGCATCGCCTGATTGGTTCGTTTCAAACAGGATGGAACCTTCTTTTGGGAAAGTCAGGATAAGCGGCAGGGTGAATTTATCCGCGCCGGGCAGGGCGAGGTCTGCTTCTGTGAGGCTGGCTTCAGCCAGTTTTTCGACATCGACTTCAATCCGGGCAAATTTTGCTGCCGTGGGAAACTTCTCTGGTGGTTGCCAGTCAGCCGCGACTTGTTCGGGCCAGTCCGGGAAATTCTCACTCGTGGCAACTATGTGATCCTCCAGTTTTTCGTAAAGGGGCTTTAAGGTCGTTTGCCAGCCGTCTAATAGTTCCTTGCGGTCAGCTTCGTAGACGCGAGTCAGTTCAGCCAATTTTTCATCCCGGCTCTTGATCTCTTGCAGTTTCTTATGCTTGGCTTTCTCGCGCAGATCAGTCGCGGTTTGTTCCTCGTCGTGCTTGCATTTTTGCTGTTGAACATGGAGCAGATGATCATTCCGCCGGTTTGCGTTGGCATGGCGATCGTGGACATTCTTGTCAAACGACTCGCGCAACCGGCTGGCTTCGCTAACCACCTTGGACCAGTGCTCATTAAGAGCATTAGTGGTTGAGGTGCAGACGTCCTTGATGCGTTTCAGTTCAGACTCATGATGCACTTCAGCTTTCACGGCTACAGATTCTGAGAGCATCCGTCCGCGAGCGATGGCTTGGGCGATCTTGCCTGCTGAAGCCCCAGATTGCCTTAGGCCGAGTACGTGCAGCACAACCAGCAAAACAGCTAAAACGCACCCGCCACCAATGACTGCAGGCGGTGTCGCCCAAGCTAGACTGAAATGTTTGCCCGCAAAGTAAAGTCCGGTGGCGGTCAGGGCCGTCAGGAACAGCAAGAGAGCCAGTGGCAGTGCCCGGAATAGACCGGGTAGGAAAATCTTTTTGAACTGAGCCAGCTCCTTGGTGGTGCTATCGGTGATTTCCAAAAGTTCTTTCAGTGCCTGTTCATGCGTGGACGTAGTGTCCGTATCTTTGGCGGGCGTGGGGGAATCGAGCTGCTTCAGAAAACTTCTGTAGGCACGGAAGGCGTGCTGCACAGCATGGTCCAAAGTGGCAAACTGGTTTTGTGCCTCACCAATTCTGGCTGAAAAGTCTTCATGGGCTTTGTTCTCATTGGCCAGATCGGTTTCCTGCTGGCGTTCAGTCTGTAGCAGATCGCGTTGTAGCTGATACTTCTGTTTGCCTTCAAAATCGACCACCTCCTGCTGCCGTTGGGCATGGCTGTTCTTGAGAGCGCGGGATAGCCTTTTCTGGCGTTGTGCATGCCGGCTCTCGAAGTGTTCCTTCTTCGCCTGATATTGCGCTGCTGTGTCCGCGAGTGAGCCAGCCAGACGGGATTCGATGTCTTGAATGGCGGCATCGCCTGCGCGCTGGGTGGCCCCGGTCTGAAAGCGATGCTGCTGGTTCAGCTTCTTTCCCCGCGCTGCGAAATCCCGCACCGTGCTTTGCAACTGGCCGAGCAATTCCAGCGTTTCCGTTACCCGTAGATGTTTACTCACAGTCCTTCCTGACTTTCGTTAGCAGTTTGTCCAGCTTCTCGATGACCGATACGGCCATCGTGATATTAGACTTCAACGGTTCCAAGTAGTTCCGCTCAAATTCCTGACTTTTTGCGTCACGCCACGAATCTTTGACCTGCTCCCAGCTGGTATTCACATCCTTGGAGACTTTCATCAAGAGTGACTTGTTGGATTGCAGGTTCATGACGAGGTTTCCTCCGCTGTCGTGCTGTCTGAAACAGGAGAGCCAGCGGAGGGCGGCGGGCTCAGCCTGGCGTATTCATCCAATGTCTTGATGGCTTGGGTCAGAAAGACCACGGCTTGCTCCATATCAGTGCCAAGCATGGTGCGCATCTTGTCTATCTGCTTGGCCAGCGGATCGACTTCGCTCTCGAAGCGGCGGTCCCATTGCTTCAAGGTGGTCAGCTTTTGCATGGATTCATCGAGCGCGTTCTTGGCTTTACGCACGGCCAACTGCCGGTCCAGCGTGGATTGTTCCAGACTGGAGATGCGGGAACTAAAAAGTTCCTGCTGAGCCATCTCAAGGACCTTGGCCCGGCGTCGCACTTCACCTTCCAGATGCAACCGCTGATCATGCTCCAGCCACACCCGGGTGCGCATCACATCATCGGAAACATCGTCTACCGCAGCCTTCAGCTTTTCCAGATAGACGATCAGCTGACTCCTGAATGTCTCCAGGGCATCCAGTGAAGTGATATGGGCATTTTGGGCCATGACTTATCGCTGGGAAAGGTAATCTTCGATCCGTTGTGCCTTGCGCAACAGGTAGGGTGTGTGCTGATTGGAGGCTTCCACGAATTTGCGCATGGCCTTCATGGTCTGTTGAAACTCCTCGGCAAACTTGTCGTGCTCCTGGTCCTGCCAGGTGTCGCCCAAGGCCGCGAACCGCGCATGTAGCGAAGCCATGCGGTTTTGCAGATCGGTGTTGAATCGTTTGAGTTCTTCAGCGAAACGCCGGACTTCTGCCGGGTCCATGATGGCCTGACTCATCTTGCTATCCTCCGTAAGGGGTGGGGCACCACGACCGGTCGCGGACCTGAACTGGCGATGGTAATTGTTTCCATAGTCACCCGTGGTGCTTGTTTGCTTGCTTAAAGATACCAGACCCAATGCAGGGTATCAAATGCGGACGCGCTGATTTAATACGAAAAATCCGACGACAAAACGAGCAACCAGTGCGACTGGTAGCCTTATTCCTCCGTTTTCTTTAGATACCTTTTATTTGTCTTGGTGGTGTGATCCTAAATGAAAAGAAAACCCCGTCCGCTTTATAGCAGACGGGGCAGAGTTTGATAAACTTGCGGGGATTTAGCCCGGACTACTCAGCCTTCTTTTTCTTCTCACCAATCAGGCCAGCTTTTTCCATCTTGGCCTTGTCTTCGGCACTGATCTTGGAACGCTCATCCTTATCGAGCTTGCCATCCTTGTTGGCATCGTATTTGCCCGCGATTTCCTTCTACAGAGCCTTGGCTTCAGGAGACATCTTCTTCTTCTCAACTTCTTCGGCATGGACCGTCAAGGCCGTGGCGCAACCGAGGATGAGCAGTGTGCTGAGGATTTTCTTCATATACCGTTGGTCTATTTGTTGTTAGTTCTTCGGTAAGATAAATTTTGCTTAACGGATTAATTTGATAGACGCGGCTTGCCTAATGGTTGTTACATTGGAATGTAATCAATTTTTTAGGTTATAAGTATCTGTGGATTAGATTGTTAAGTGTTACTTGGCGGTCCATCCACCATCGATCAAGATGTCCGTTCCGGTGATAAAACCCGCATCCTCTGAGCATAGAAAGACCGCCAAAGACCCGATTTCTTCAACTTTTCCCCAACGGTTTGCGGGAATGCTCTCCAGAAACTGCTGATTGGCCTCCGGGTTTTGGATGATGACCTGATTCATTTCCGTGGCGAACGGGCCGGGGCTGATGCCATTGACCGTGATCTTTTCTGCCGTCAGTTCCAAGGCTAGTGCCTTGGTGAAACCGAGTAGGCCAGCTTTGGAGGTGCAGTAGGCCACCCGACCGGGCAAGGCGATGTGGCTCATGATGGAAGTGAGGTTGAGGATACGTCCGTAACCGCGACCAGTCATGTGCGGGATGATGGCATGGCACATGAGGTAAACACTGGTGAGATTGGCATCCATCACCTGACGCCACTCGGCCAACGAATACTCTGTAAGCGGCTTCCGGATGTTGATACCCGCGTTGTTGATGAGGATATTGACCTGGCCAAACCGGGCGATAATGGCTTGCGCAGCCGTCTTTACCTGAGCCTCTTCTGTCACATCGGCCAAGAAGTATTCAGCGGTGCCACCGGCTTGTTTGATCTCCTCCGTGACCGCTTTCAGCTTGGTCTCGTCCCGGGCTATCAGGGCGAGGTGAGCGCCTTCCTGGGCCAAAGCCAGGGCCATCGCTTTGCCGAGTCCACGACTGCCTCCGGTGATGAGGGCTACTTTTCCATCCAGTTTGCCAGTGCTCATAGTTTTCTAAGAACGGGTGATTGTCTGGCGCGAAGATAAGCAACTGGCTGCCAAGGTAAAGCGGCGGATTCTCTCCGGCGGCAAAGTATCTCCAGTAGTGTTCTCGGGGGAAAACTTACCCCTTTGAAGTTATCCTCTCATTGCGCTAGGTTTCTCTTATGCATGAAGTGACTACCGTCCTGCTCAAACGAGACTGTGAAGCCGTCCAGATCCCGGCGGGCAATACCGTGACTTTGCCTGTGGGCTTGGAAGTGGACATCACCCAGACGCTGGGTGGCAGTATCACTGTGCGTGGGCAGGGGGCTTTGTTCCGCATCGCGCCGAAAGATGCCGATGCTTTGGGCATGTCCGTCGATTCGCAGCAGGCGGATGCCAATGCCGAGTTGACGGAACCCATGATCTGGGAGGCGCTGAAGACCTGTTATGATCCCGAAATCCCGGTCAACATCGTGGACCTTGGCTTGGTTTATGACATGGCCCGGGAAGAATTGCCCAATGGGAACACCAAGGTCTTCGTCAAGATGACTCTCACTGCCCCGGGTTGTGGCATGGGGCCGACTATTGCCCGCGATGCCCAGCAGAAGCTGCTGCTCTTGCCCAAGGTGGAGGATGCTTTGGTGGAGATCGTTTGGGATCCGCCGTGGCACCAGTCCATGATCACCGAGGATGGCCGCCAAGTTTTGGGCTTGGAGTGATTCTTGCTGAACTCACCCGCATGCCGTTAAATCCATCTGTGCCTGAAAGTGTGTATGATGTCCTGATAATCGGGGGTGGTCCCGGAGGCAGCAGTGCGGCCTGTTACTTGCGCCAGTCGGGGCTCAAAGTGTTGTTGCTGGAGCGTGAACACTTTCCCCGTTTTCATATCGGCGAATCGTTGCTTCCATACAATCGCCGCATATTTGAGGAGATCGGCGTCTGGCCTGCTTTGGAGGCCGCTGGTTTCCCCAAAAAATACGGTGCCCAGTTCCATCTCGGGAACGGGTCGAAGTGTACCAAGTTTGTTTTTCGTGAAGGGCGTTTTACCAAGGAGCCAGAAGCCATTCAGGTAGAACGGGCAGTCTTCGATAACATCCTCCTGCGTCACGCTGAGAAACAAGGGGCCGAAGTGCGTGAAGGCTGGACGGTCAAGCACGTGGAGCAGGGCAGCGATGTGGCCCAGGTGAAAGCCGTTTCGGACGATGGCGAAATACAGACTTATCAGGCCAGGTTTGTCATCGATGCCAGTGGCCGCGGGAACATGACCGGCAATCAGGATGGCATCCGCGAAATCCATCCTCGCCTTAAGAAACTCGCCGTCTTCGGGCATTTCAAGGGCGTGAAGCGGGATGAAGGCGAAAAGGCTGGTGATACCGTCATCGTTCGTTTGGAGAACAAATGGTTCTGGCTCATACCGGTCAGTGCTGAGAAGACCAGCGTCGGCTGTGTGATGGATAACTCCGAATACTCCGAATTAAAGCTATCTCCGGCCGAGGTGTTCCAAAAATTCGTCGAAGCCAGTGCGCCTATGCGTGAACGCATGGCGATGGCGGAAAGTTGTAGCAAGATCCAGACGACGGGTGATTTCTCCTACAGGAATAAAAGTCTTTTCGGGCCGCGACTCTTGCGGGTGGGAGATGCCGCCGGTTTCATGGACCCGATCTTTTCCGCGGGCGTCTATCTGGCGATGTATAGCGGCAAACTCGCCGCCCAAGCTATCGCTGAGACCATCAAGAAGCAGGATGATCCGCTGCCGCGTTTTCAGGCCTACGAGAAGCGGGTGCAGGATTCCATGAAGTTTTATTGGACGATGGTGGAGAATTTCTACACGACCCCCTTCATGGAGGTCTTTCTGGAGCCGCGCAAGCGCTTCGACTTGCCTGCCGCCGTGAATGCCGTGTTGGCCGGTGAACTGGAAGGTGGGCGGGCCATGCGCTGGCGCCTGCAGGTGTTCTTCTGGATCATCAAGCTCCAGGCCCGTTATCCTTTGGTGCCCCGCATCTCGTTCCAATGAGACGCACCCGGCGGACATCTTATCGTTTCGTGAGGCTGATCTCCGGCCTGATGTTATTACTCGTTGCGTTGGGCATGAGCGGCTGTCGCACGACCCCGAATCCTTTCGGTCCGGTGGATCTTAGTAAACCCGGTTGGACGCAACGCCAGTATCAGGTTGTCTGGCAAAGCGAACCTTCTGCAAATGAACTCGTCTGCGATGTCATCGAGGCGCGTAACACCTCGGGGCAAGTTTTTCTCCAAGTCAGCAAGACCCCCATTGTGATGGTCACAGTGCAAAGCGAGGGTGCGCAATGGTGGGTGAAGTATGGACCACGACCTCGCGCGGCTCGTGGCAATGCTCCGCCGGATGCCACCCATCTGTGGGTCTTGATCGCCTTGCAGCAAAAGGAAGCAGCTCAATTGCGCGTGGAAGATCTGCCGAATCAAACGATGCGCTGGTCTAATTTGCAGACAGGTGAACGTATCGAAGGGATTCCGGCATCATGAGCTTTCGCAAGTGGCTGCTGGTGGCGATGGGGTTGGTGCTGGTGGCCGGGATAAGCCGCCTGCGACTGGATGTTGATGTCCTGAATTTGCTTCCGGGAGAACTGCCCGTTGTGCAAGGCCTGCGGGAACACCAGCAGCATTTCGCCAACGCTCGCGAACTCATCATCACCCTCAAGACCAGGGACGCTTCATTATCTGAAGAAGCCGCCCGTTCTCTGGCCCAAGAATTGCGGCAGCATACCAATCTGGTGGGCCGTGCCATCTGGCAGCCGCCTTGGCAGGAAGACCCGCTCGGAGCAGCCGAACTGGTCGCCTATCTCTGGCTGAATGCTGACACAAACGCAGTGCAAGAGCTGACCGAGCGGCTGGCTCCAGACAAATTGCCCGCTCAGCTCTTCAGTGTTCGTGAGCAATTGGCCACTTCATTCTCTCCGGAAGCCGTGGCGCGCAGCAGCTATGACCCCTTGGGTCTTCTTAATGTTTCATCAGGTGACTTATCGCCTGATGACTTAGGTTCCAATCAATTGTTCGGATCGCCCGATGGCACCTTCCGACTCTTGCATGTCGATCCGTCAGCACCGCTTAAAGACTATCATGAAGCTACACGTTGGTTGGGAGATATCCGGGCGGTCATCACGAAGTGGTCGCAAACGGACCCGAAATACACAGATGTCGAAGTGCGTTTGACCGGCGGGCCAGCCTTCATGTCGGAGATCGCCAACAGCATGGAGCAGGAGATGCGCAAATCCATGCCGGCCTCGCTGCTGCTTATCGCGCTGGCATTTCTTTTGGTGCATCGTCGTTTGAAGCCGCTGGGATGGCTGGTCGTCTTGCTGGTCGCCAATGTCATCTTGACGATGGCCATTGGAGGATTGCTTTTTGGCAGGCTGAATGTCGTCAGTCTCGGTTTTGCGGCCATCCTGTTTGGGATGGTGGTGGATTACGCCTTGGTCCTGTATCAGGAAGGCATCGCTTCTGGCAAATCGGCTGATGAGGTCCGTGCTGATGTGGCCCCGGGGATTTGGTGGAGCGCGCTTACAACAGCGGCTGCTTTTGCGGCGTTGAATCTTGGTGGTATGCCTGGTTTGGCCCAGTTGGGGTCGCTGGTTGCCGCAGGTATCATCACGGGAGCATGGGTGGTGCTGCGTTTCTTTCCAGCAGTCATTCCGCAAAACGTGAAGCCCGAGAAGATTCATTCTGCTCTTCAGAATCACTCACCAGCAAAACCATCACGGATCGGACTCATGGTGAGTGGGGTCATTATTTTTGCTGCCGCCATCATATTGCTGCAAAAAGGACCGCCTCAATTAACCGCCAGTTCAGAGCCGTTACGCCCGCGACATAGTGGCGCTTATACGGCCATGGATATCCTCAAGCAGGAGATGGGACGTACGGATGAACCTGTTTTACTGGTCATCAACGGGGACTCTGATGCCCAAGTCGCCGAACGACTGCAAACCGCGCAGAAGACCCTGAAAGGTTTGGAACAGAAGGGGCTGGTTAAGGATTCGCTTCTGCCCCTGACGCTTTGGCCGCAGCCTGAACAAATTGCTGTGAACCGGGAAAGCTTACGGCAGTTGGCTGCCAATGCTGATGCTATGCGACAAGCCTTTCTCGAGGCTGGATTTGCTGCGGATGCGTTTCGGGTAACAGAAGTGATGCTGCGTTACTGGGGCGGGCAGGGGAATGAGCTGCGCTTGCCAGTTGGTCCCACGGCGACTTGGATTTTGGAGCAAGTCATCGTGAGGGATGAAAATCATCATCTCGCCTTGGGGATAATAACCCCGAGCGGCAAAGGTGAGGCCGATGCGCTCGCGCTCAGTGCGGCATTGGATGGCGAGGGGGTGCGCGTCGCTGGCTGGGAATTGTTGGGGATATCCATTCTCCGTCATGTGGAGGAGGAGTTCGTGTGGGTCATGATTCCTTGTGTGCTGTTGCTGTTTTTCACTCTTTGGATGGCTTTCCGCCGTTGGAGCGAAGTGCTGTTGAGCTTGGGCACCTTGCTCGTGAGTGGCTTGCTGATGCTGGCAGGCATGCGGTTGTTTGATTGGTCTTGGAACCTGCTTAACTTGATGGCGCTGCCGCTTCTGCTGGGAGCTTCCGAGGATTACAGCATCCATCTGCAACTGGCATTGCGCCGAAACCGTGGTGATTGGCGTGCAACTTGGCATAGCACTGGTAAGGCGATCTTGCTCTGCTCCCTAACCACCGTTATCGGCTTTGGTTCGTTGGCATTTTCCCAGAACGCCGGTTTGGCGAGTTTGGGGCAGGTTTGCGCACTCGGGATAATCTGTGCCGTGGTGGTGGCTATGCTGCTATTACCGGGGCTCTGGCAGGTCTGTGCCGGTCCGCTACCTGACCGTGCGATCAAGACTCCGTCGCAATTATATCGTGTAGGCTGGTGGAAGGCGGGCTTATGGTTGGGTAAAAACCTGCCCGAAAATCTGATGGGCTGGGCTGCTAGAACGGCGTCACGGATTTATGCGGTCTTCAATCCTTCCCGTTTGAGTGTCGTGGAGCAGAATCTGCAACCCTTGCTCGGTACTGATACAGTTGATACGCGCCGAAAAGCCGTCCAGTTGTTCAGTAATTTCGGTCAAAAGCTGGTGGACCTTTGGCGTTATGAAAGCGGAGCTGATGTGAAAGGGCTCTTTGGTGAGTGGACGGGTTGGGAACATTTTGAAGCCGCCCATAAGCAGGGCAAAGGTGTGCTGCTGGTCACTCCGCATCTTGGTAATTGGGAGTTTGGCGGCCCCTTGCTCACGCAACGAGGCGTGAAGCTGTTAGTGCTGACGCAAGCAGAACCCGGCGACGGCTTTACGGAGTTACGCCAGCAATCACGAGAACGTTGGGGCATCGAAACTTTGGTGGTGGGTCGTGATGCTTTTGCCTTTGTGGAAGTCATCAAACGCTTGCAAGAAGGGGCCTGTGTCGCCTTGCTGATGGATCGTCCGCCCGCCGGAACCGGAGTAGATGTTGAGCTGTTTGGCGAACCATTCTCCGCTTCCATCTCCGCAGCCGAACTGGCGCGGGCCACTGGCTGTGTGATTTTGCCCACAGCGATTGTGCGGGGTGAAAACAGTTATGCCGCCCATATCCTGCCTGAGATGACGTATCAGCGGGCTGAATTGAACAGCCGTGAAGCGCGTCTAAGGTTTACACAGCAAATCATTCGTGCTTTTGAACCGCTCTTAAAACAGTATCCCGACCAATGGTATCACTTCGTCTCCATCTGGCCTTCGCGGTGTGGCTGATAGCGTTGGCGCTCTCGGCCGCCGAGCCATCGGCTGATCTGCTGGATCGCTGGTTTGCGGCGCAGCAGAGCCTTAAAACATGGCGGGCGGATTTCGTGCAGGTGCGCACCTTGAAAGCTTTGAGCAACCCATTGAACACGCCTGGGCGGGCCATGTTCCGCGCACCAAATGAGTTTCGTTGGGAACTAGGGCAACCCGCTCAGACAATAGCCATTCGCGGGACGAATGAGTTGGTCGTGCTTTATCCCAAGCTATCCCGGGCTGAACGTTATCCGGTGAATGCCGAGCAGGCGGGACGATATAAAGATTTGCTAGTCTTGCTGGAAGCTGGATTCCCGCGTGATCGTAAATCTCTGGAGGCGAGTTTTCGCATCATGAAACAGACCACGACCGGAGAACAACATGAAGTGGTGATGCAACCGCGCAGCAGCAATGCAAAACGGTTGATGCCAGAATTGAAACTCGTTTTCCGGACGGGTGATTTGTCCTTACTCAGTACGGAGATGGTGTTCAGCGATGGCTCGACGATGAAAACTGAATTCAAACAGCCCGAGCTGAATCCCAAGCTGGAAGCGGACCTTTTCTCAACTGATGTGCCTTCTGGTTATCAAGTTTCAGAGCCGATGAAATCACGATGAGTGTTGATTCTTTACAGCGTGCCCTGTCCAGCCTCCCGCATGGCCCCGAGTTCCGATTCGTGGACCGGCTTTTGACTTTGGAGCCAGGGAAGTCCGGTACAGGAGAGTATATAGTCCGTGGAGACGAGCCCTTTTTGAAAGGGCATTTCCCCGGGCATCCGCTATTGCCCGGCGTGCTCCTGATTGAAGCAATTGCCCAGCTTGCAGGCACGGTCGCACAATCTGATCCAGCGATTCCGCCACTTGCAGGATTGAAGCTGACGGCGGTGCGTAATGCCAAGATACTTGGTACAGCTGCACCGGGTGAAGTGGTTCAGCTCAGTGCCGAAGTATTGGGGCGCATGGGTAACCTGATCCAAACCAAAGGCGAAGCTACAGTGAACAGTCAGAGAGTCTTGGCGGTTGAGTTGACGCTCTCTGGTGAATTGCCAACGGCGTAATACTCAGGCGCGAACTTTTTGATCTAGCCAGCGTTTGCGCCATTCCGTGCGGGATATCTTGCCACGTACATTGGCACTGAGTTCATCCGTCACTACCCACTCTCGCGGCAATTGCCAGGCAGCCAGTCGCGTGAGCAAGTGCTGGCGCAAGGTTTCGATGCTGACATTTTCACTTAGCCGCAAGGTGGCGATGATGTTCTCGCCCCTGCTGGCATCTTCACTGGGGACACCAAAGACCAGACACATGCTTACTGCCGGATGGCTCGCGAGCGCTTGCTCAATGGCTTCGGGAGAAACCTTGCGGCCTGCAACGTTGATGATATCGCTTGCCCGTCCGAGCAAGTGCACGACGCCGTTTCGGATTTCACTGAGATCGCTGGTCGTGAATGAGCCATTACTAAGCCGAGCGGGTTCGGCCGGGTGATATCCACTGCCGACTGCTTCGCCCCGTACCTCCAAGCAGCCATCCGCATTGACCGACAAGAGCACGTTGTCCATGGCCGAGCCGGCGATCGCTGCATCGACGCGCGGTGAGGGTTCGCGGTCATAGGCAATGCCTCCGCACTCGCTGGATCCGTAGAAATTATGAATTTTCAGGCCGCACTTGGTGAAGACATCGTTCTCGAGGGTCAATGGCAGAGGTGCGCCAGCAGAGATGGCCAAGCGTGTGTTCTGCGGAATGGCATCAGCCTCATGCCACGTGCGCCATAAAGCCGGAACAGCAGCGATGGTCAGTTCGGGAGCTATCTTAGCGGCGGTCTGCACCATGGCGGGCAGGGGAGCATCCACCAAAATCAGAGGGATTCCGTGTAGGAGCAGCGGCAGGACGAGGTTGGAAAATCCATAGGAGTGTGCCAGCGAGATGACCCCAAGATTCGCCCATTCTACTCGTAAGCCCATGGTCGAAACAATGTTTCGGGCATCGGCGGCAAGTTGCTCCTCGATGAAGGCAATGAGCCGTGGCTGGCCTGTGCTGCCGGAAGTCAGTTTAAGGTGCACACACTCAGTGGGCAGTGCGGGGATGTCTGGTTGCGGTTGACCCTCTTCAAGCGGACAGCAAATCTTACCAGCGCGCCAGGCACGCAATGTCTCCAGAATGAAAGAGTGTGAGCGACCTGAAGGAAAATAGATTTCCTTGGCAGTAGTTGGCACTTCGGCTTCAGCAGCCAATTCGGCAAAGGTCCAGCATCGCCCGGACCACGACTCGCTCAGGGCCAGTGCGTGGGCGTGCGATTGGACTACTTGTCGCCAGCGCTCATACAGCATTGCGGCCATGCTGGCGCACGATTACTTTCCACCGCAAGCATGATGTTGCGATTGTTCTACAGTTTGCTGTTGGTTGCCTTAATGGCGGGATGTGCCAGCCGTCCGACTGGTGCGTTGCCGCCTAAACGATTCGATTTTGAGAAAGACACTTTTTCCTTCGCGAACGAACTGGTCTGGGTCTATCACCGGGATGCGGCCAGCGGGAAATTCGTGCATGAAAAGGCGGATCCGGTGCCGGACTATACGCATCACTGCTTTGTCGTGGCGCGAGCGGCCAAACAGTTTTTCGTTCATGCAGAGTTCAAGCCGAATTACCCCAAAGTCTCGGAGAAAGACTATGCGGAACTGGTGCGCCGTATCAGGACCAGTGACCCGCGTGAAGGTCCTGGCTTGGAAAAGGTAATCATCCCGGGGTATGCCGATCTGAGGTCTTTCAGTCGGGATCATGAGCAATTGCTCAAGGGAGACTGTGGTCCGGCGTGGCTAAGTTACACCCAACGTGGACACTGGCGGATGATTGTGCCTTTCAGTCAGGAACAGCGTGATCGTAAAGCTCTGGAACTGATGGAAAGTGTGCGGCGGAACGGGATCGCCGTGGCCCATGTGGTGGCGTTCCCGGCTTTGACCATCAACCATGCGCTGGTGGTTTATGACAGCGTGAAGAAGTCCGAAGGGATTGATTTCACGGCCTACGATCCCAATTCACCTGATGCGCCCGTAGTGCTGCATTATGACTCCAAGGCGCATCAGTTCAGCTTTGCGGAGAATCGATACTTCGAGGGTGGGGTGATTGACGCGTATGAAGTATTCCATCGCTGGAACTACTGAGGCGGTTCTTTGTCTTCCGTTTTACGCTTCTTACGCCAGCGGCTGAACCGCCAGTAAAAGATTCCGAAGAAAATCGCGCCGCAGCCGTTTACTCCTGTGGTGTAGCCCAATTTATACATCCGCCCGTTGTTATTCTGGGCGTAAATGGTCACATCATGGCCCATCAATAATTGGGGCATCGCGCCCGGCATCAGCGCTCCATGCAGTAATCCCTTGCTGAAGCCGGCTGGTTGGAAGCTGGTCGCGCTTTCAGAAGAGTAATTCAGTATCAGCGAGAAGACGGTCGTGACCGCAACAACGATCAGCACGCGGATCAAGACGCGTTTCCAAAGCGGATGCGGTGTTTTGATTGGGGTGGTGGTCGTATTCAAATTTCGTCCGGAGGTTGCGAGGGAGGGCAGGCTTTCGGCAAGAGCAAAAACTTAGCTGGCGCGTTTGGCCCAGCGAAGCTTCGCCGAGCGGGAACGCAAGTTGTCATGTTGCTCTTCCTTGGAGGGACGCAACACTTCCTGGGCGATCTCGGAATACAGCCCGCTTTGCAGGCCGGCCTCAAAAGATTTCTTCACCCGCCGATCTTCGCCGGAATGGAAGGTCAAGATGGCCACTCGGCCACCGGGATTTAGGCAGGAGGGCAGATGACGCAGCAGCGTATCCAAAGCGGTGAATTCCTCGTTCACGGCAATGCGCAGGGCTTGGAAGGTCCTCCGCACACTCAAGTCATGCTCGGCAACAGGTACGCGTATAAGCGCAGCGCGAACAGCTTTGGCCAGTTGTTGTGTGGTGGTGAACTGTTTTCCAGCTAAGGCTTGTGACAAGGTATCGGAGTAAGGCTCATCAGCATTCTCCACCAAAACCACGGCCAGCTTCTCCGGTGATATCTTTTCGAGGTATGAGGCGGCTGATAGACCTCGTTGCGGGTTCATCCGCATATCTAGCGGCCCATCGTTCTTGATGGA
>CAZRGY010000019.1:14985-19698 GCA_964599715.1 uncultured Verrucomicrobiota bacterium
ATAGACCTCGTTGCGGGTTCATCCGCATATCTAGCGGCCCATCGTTCTTGATGGAGAATCCGCGGGATGGATCATCCAATTGCATGGAGGAAACTCCCAAGTCGGCGAGAATGATGTCGGCGCCGGTGAGTTGCTGGGCAGCCAGCACTTGAGGGAGACCGGCATAATTGCTGCGATGGGCGGTAAAAGTATCAGCCCCAAATCCCATAGCCCGTATACGCTCCTCCGTCTTGGGCAATTCGATGGGATCGGCATCCAAGCCTAGCAGTCGTCCTTCGGGTTGGATGCGGGCTAGGATTTCCTTGGTATGCCCACCGTAACCCAAGGTGCAATCTACGGCGATATGTCCCGGTTGTGGCATCAAGACCTCCATGATCTCATCGACCATGATGGGGCGATGCATGCCCGCTGGTGTTTTGCCAGATGCCATGACCTTGGCGATGGTCTCGCCGTATTTTTCCGGATTGTGCTCCTTGTATTTCTCCTCGAAACGCCGGGGGTTCTTACCGGAATAGCGGGGACGCCGCCGATGGGCTTTGGGCGTTTCCTCAGGAGTGGGAGCAGGTGAGGGGGCGTCGCTCACAGTTCGTTATATTTTTTGTTCGAGCCCCGCGCTTTCTCCAGGGGATAGCGCTGTTCGTTCCGGGCCAGCTTGGCGCGCATCACTTCGGCCAGGTCGAGGCCGAGATTGTCGGCGAGTTCGAAGAGGAGTATGCCCACATCGGCTATCTCTTGAGAGATATCATCCTTGCGGTCGAGGGCGCGCTGTTCCGATTGCTCGGAGGATTGCCAGACAAAGTGCTGCAATAATTCGCCGGCCTCGGCGGTGATGCCGACGGCGAGGTCTTTGGGAGAATGGAACTGCCGCCAATCGCGGGCGTCGCGAAAGGCGCGTATCTCGGCCGTGATTTCCTGGATGGAGTCGGACATAACACCGCCAGCTTGGCGCAAGGGCGACGTGTCCGCTAGCCTATTTCATACGGGCACATTCCTTGTGCCGGTAGCAAGACACCAGGTGGTCATTCACCATGCCAGTCGCTTGCATATGGGCATAGCAAATGGTGGACCCGACAAACTTGAACCCGCGTTTCAGGAGGTCTTTGCTCATGGCATCGGATTCCTTGGTGCGGGCGGGAACCTGTTTGGTGCTGGTCCAGTTGTTCTGGATGGGTTTGCCGCCTACGAATTGCCAGATGTAACGGTCAAAAGTATCGAATTCCTCCTGCACTTTTAGGAAGGCTTTGGCGTTCGTGACGGCGGCGCTTACTTTCAAGCGGTTGCGGACAATACCCGGGTTGGCCAACAAAGAGGCGATTTTCTTGTCGCTATAGCGGACGACTTTGTGGGCGTCGAAGTTATCGAAGGCTGCCCGGTAATTCTCACGTTTGTTCAGGATAGTGATCCAGCTTAGGCCAGCTTGCGCGCCTTCCAAGATAAGCATCTCGAAAAGCTTCTGATCATCATGGAGCGGAACGCCCCATTCCTGATCGTGATAGGCGAGGTAATTTTCGGTAGTAGGCCAAGGGCAACGTTCGCGGTTCATATAGCTCAGATTAATCTTATGTCTGAGCATCATCCTAAGTGCGAGTCCTGACAACCTTATGTCAGGAGGGAACTTGTTCTTGATTCGATTTTCATCCGCATAAGAATGGCGTTATGAACTCACCCTTTGTGCGCACTTCGCGGCGGCGGTTTCTGCAAACAGCATTGGCGGCTACGGCGATGCCGGCTTGGTATCTCGAACAGCTCCGGGCCGAGGAGAAATCAATGGCTTCCAAATCGGCGAACGGCAAGCCGGGGATCGCGTTGATCGGTTGTGGTGGACGTGGGCAGATCATCGCGAAGCAGGCGTCCGAGTTCGGGAATATCGTCGCTTTGTGTGATGTGGATTCACGGCAATCCGAAGCGGCCGCGCAGAAGCTCTCTGGCGCGGAGCAGTATAATGATTTTCGCAAAGTGCTGGAGCGGAAAGATGTGGATATTATCCTGAACGGGACGCCGGATCACTGGCATACATTGGTCAATCTGGCGGCATTGCATGCGGGTAAGGATGTCTACTCAGAGAAGCCGCTGACCTTGACCATTGATGAAGGCAAGACGCTGGTGAAGCATGTAAAACAGACCAAACGCATCCTGCAGACTGGCAGCCAGCAAAAGAGCGATGCCCGTTTTCGTCTGGCCTGCGAACTGGTCCGGAATGGACGCATCGGCAAAGTGTTGACCATAACCACCGCCCTCGGTGAAGGACCGAAAGAAGGGCCGTTTACTGTGGAAGCCGTCCCGTCCGAGTTGGATTGGGATTTCTGGCAAGGACCGGCGCCGAAGGCGGACTACACTGCTGCACGCTGCCACAAGACGTTTCGCTGGTTTTGGGAATACTCCGGTGGTCGGCTTACGGACTGGGGAGCGCACCATAATGATATCGCACAGTGGGCGCTGGGAGCTGAGCGTTCGGGTCCCATCACGGTCGAAGGCGTACAATTGGAGGAAATGATTCCCGATGGCTTCACGACACCTGCCAAGTTTCGGGTGGAATACAAGTATGCAAACGACGTGCTGATGATCTGCACGAGTGAAGGGGAGAATGGTGTGACCTTCATCGGGACTGAAGGCAGCATCTTTGTCTCGCGCAGCAAAATCATTGCTAGTCGTCCCGAGATTCTTACTGAGCCATTACCAGCCGGGGCTACCAAACTTTACTACAGCGACAATCACATGGGTAATTTCTTTGCCTGTGTGCAGTCACGCCGCCAGCCGATCTGTGATGCAGAGGTCGGTCATCGCTCCGCCACCGTGTGCCATCTGGGTAATATCTCGATGCGGCTGGGGCGGAAACTGGTTTGGAACCCATTGAAGGAAGAGTTCATCGGTGATGCTGAGGCCAATTCAATGTGTTCGCGTCCGAACCGTTGGCCGTGGGATTACACCCATATGGTCTAAACCGATATGAAAAAGCTGGCCTTGTGGCTAAGTGTGGGATTTTGGCTGGTCGTTGCTGCAAAGACCGGACTGGCTGCAGACACGGATGCCGGACTGAAAATTTCGTGGAGTAAGAACATGCTTACTCTGAAAGGGGATGACATTCCCGGTGGCAGCATGGACGTTTGGTATCTGGAGGCATTCTGCCGTAGTGGGTCCACGCATCGTGACTGGCGCCAGACCGTCATCCCGCACAAGACCGAATTGCTCTCAGCAAGCGAGGATGGAAAACGCCTTCGTCTAAAAACTATTGTGGAGCCAAAGGTGGAGCTCCTGCACGAGATTGTGGCATCGAAGGACGAAATCACCTTCGAAGTGGAGGCCGTGAACCACGGGGATAAATTTGTGGATGTGCAGTGGTTTCAGCCTTGCATGCGGGTGGCAGGTTTCACGGGACTTGGGCAGTCCAATTACCATAGCCGCTGTTTCATTTTCACTAGCAAGGGTTTGACCCTGCTGGATCAAATCGACCGGGTTGAAGAGGCTATTTACAAGGGCGGCCAAGTGTATGTGCCGTATGGCATCAATACCAACGACGTCAATCCGCGTCCGCTCAGCGCTTATAAACCAGTCAATGGGCTCATCGGCGCGGTATCTGCCGATCAGCAGAAACTCGTGGCGATGGCTTGGAGTGATACCCAGGAACTCTTCCAAGGCGTTATCGTATGTGTGCATAATGATCCTCGTTTAGGTGGGCTTAAGCCGCATGAGCAAAAGCGTTTAAAGGGCAAGATTTACGTTATGACCAATTCACCAACCGCCTTGATCAAGAGATATCAAAAAGATTTTTCCAAGTGATGCTGAGGATGTTGTAACAATATTGTTGCGGTGGCTGCTCGACAACCCGGTTTCACCCTGCGCAAAATAAGGTTTAGGCGGGGCCATTTGGCATCTGTTAAGATTTGTTGTGTTTGTCATGGAATCCGAGACGTTTCAGGAAGCGTGGCAGCGGGTCTACCCGCAGGCGGCAGTTTCGTTTGAAGACGATGTCTTTTGGCGGTCCTTATATCCTCATGCCCGGATTTTTGCCCGCATTGTGCGGTTTATCCGGTTCGGCTATTTTCAGAGAGACATGGAGCTGATTCGCCGCCTGGGAGCACTCAATTCGGTCAATGAAGTCCGGTTCGAAATCGACAACTACCGTTATCAGCATCCGGAGTTTGGTCTGTTCCGTCGCAGCTTGCGTTTGAGAGTCTCAGGTAAGCGCCTCATCCAACTTGCCCGGAGGGTGATGAAGCGAGATGGGAGCCCGGATTACAGCTTGACGCCAGCCCGTTAAGTTCAGTCAATTCGGTGCATGTTTTCCCGTAGTGATTTTCGTATCTGTGCCGTTGTCTTCGGCGTGTTGTTCAGTTTTTCAATTCTGGCTGAAGACTGGCCGCAGTGGCGTGGTCCGACAGCTGATGGTCATCTACCTCCGAAGCACTGGCAGCCTGCCAAGTTGCCCACGAGCCCCAAGACTTTATGGAAGGCTCCTTTGGGTGAGGGAGTAGGCTCACCCGTGGTAGCTGATGGCCGGGTCTTCATTCTCGAGCAAGCTATCGACAAGGAAGTCTTGCGTGCTTTTGACGCTACTACAGGAAAGGATCTGTGGAAGCATACTTTGGACAAAGCCTATGGTGATGCCCAAGGCAAAGGACCGCGCAGCACCCCTACAATCTCGGGTGATCGCATCTATGCTACCTCATGCCGTGGTGAGTTCCATTGCCTGGATGTGAAGGATGGCAAGCTCCT
>CAZRGY010000020.1:0-19598 GCA_964599715.1 uncultured Verrucomicrobiota bacterium
CCCCGGTCCACATAGATGCCCGTCTGCTCATGCTTCTCCACGCGGGTGATCTTGCCGTGGCCCAGTTTGGCGCTCTGGTCGGCCAACTTGCTTTGCGGGAGGATGCGGTCGCCCAATCCCTCAAACGAAACCAATGACTCATCATAGCCATAGGCCTGCGGCAATGGCGCATCATCCACATCGCGGCAACCGCCCATATGCCATTTGCCGAAGTGAGCCGTGGCATAACCTGCTTGCTTGAGGGTGCGTGCCATGGAAGGTGCTTGGGGGTCGAGAAAGTCCGCCATGCCCCGACGCTCATTCGCTTTCCGGCTGTTCAGATAAGAATGGATGCGCCAACGGGAAGGGTATTGCCCGGTGACAAATCCCACACGTGAAGGCGAGCAGATCGGGGAGGCCACGTAGAACTGGGTGAAGCGCGTGCCTTCTTGCGCGAGACGGTCGATGTTCGGCGTGGCCACCTCTTTGTTGCCGGTGCAGGACAGATCGCCATACCCCATGTCATCCACCAGCACGAAAATGATATTAGGACGCGTCTGGTCCGCCGCCATCACTTGCCCGGCCAGAAACAGGCCGGTCAGGCACCACAAAAACTGCCTCAATCGGCTACGCATCATAATCATTCTTCAGACAGGACACAGCGCAGCGAAGTCGTCCGGGCAGGCTGACAACCACCTCAATCATTCGCCGCTTTTGCCCCCTCTTCGTCACCCTGTTGTTTCAACCAGTCCTGCAGCTCCGCTTTGAGCCGGGCCACGCGCTTGGCGTGTCCTCCATGCCCGATCAGGTTCCGCAATTCATAAGGATCGGAGCGGGTATCGTATAATTCCCATTTCGGGTGATTCTCGATGAGATTCACCAGATGGGCGGCGATGACATCTTCCTTGGCCTTTGCCGTCCACGTGGAATAGACCTCCGCGTGACTGTCCTTGATGCCCTCGACTTTGGTGAAATGCGTGGTCCACTTACGCTCGGGATTCAGGTTGAGCACGAGCTTGTAGCGTTCATCGCGCACACAACGCTGAGGGCACATGTTCATCTCCCCGTCACCCGTATGGCTGGCGAAGATGGTTTCGCGGAATTTCTTTTGCTCGCCCAGCAACACATCCTTGAAGCTCAGGCCGTCAATCCCCTCCAACTTGCCGCCGCCAGCGAGATCATAAAAGGTCGGCAACAGATCCACGAACGAGATCAGCGCCGGATTCGTGGTGTTCGGTTTGATCTTACCCGGCCAACGGGCGATGAACGGCACCCGCAAGCCCGTATCGTAAACGGTCCACTTGCAATGCGGCCACTCCGCCCCTTGATCGCTGGTGAAGATGAAGAGCGTGTTGTCTTCAAAACCATGCTTCTTCAAGGAGCCCATGACCTTGCCCACGCGGTCGTCCAGCGTGGTGATATCCTGATAATAATTGGCGAGGGCCGTGCGGGTCTTCGCGGTGTCCACCATGATGGGCGGGATGGGCAGCTTGTTCGGATTGTAGGTCTTGTTCTTCTCCCAAAGCACATGCGGGTTGTTGTCCGCCAGCACAAGGCAGAGCGGCTGATCGGGATTTTCTTTGGCATGCCCGGCCAGGAACTTGTCCACTGCACCCGCATCCAAACCTTCCGCCCGGTAACGCCGCGGGTTCTTGGGGTCAGGCGGCAAAGTCGCCTTCAACATCTCAAAGGGATAGACCGCCTGTGGCTTGACATGCACCTTGTTCGCCAGCACCACGCGATAGCCCAACTCTCCCAGATAATGGGGCAGTGATTTCACCCCATCCTTGGAACCAGTATGATTGCCCATCAGCCCGTTCCTCGAAGGATACATCCCCGAATAGATTGAGGCGCGAGAAGGCGAACACGTTGGTGAAGCGGCGAAGACCCGCTGGAATTTCATGCCTTGGGCCGCCAGTTGATCGATGTTCGGCGTGCGGATGGCTTTGTTGCCGTAACAACCGACAAAGTCCACCCCCAGATCATCCGAGAGATAGAGAACGATGTTAGGCCGCTGGGCCGCCGCCCAGCCAGCGGGCACCAGCCACAGGCTCAGAAAAATCCCGAACAGCAAACGGAACCAACGCAACCTTGGCTGCACTGCGGTAACAGGGAACATCCTGCGACGCTAGCGGAAGCAGCGATAATTGCAATGCCCCGGATACGCCAGCACCTTGGAGAAATGCACCTGAAAGGCATCACCCACGCTATGTTGCGGTCAAGGCAGCCGCATCATTTCGGAGCCAGCGAGGAGAGGTCCAGCTTATCGCCCAGTTCTTTTTGCAAGGTCTGAAGCTGGGCAAAAGTCTCTTTGAGTTTCCCGGCATATTTGGGGCTGCCAGAAAGGTCAGTCATCTCAAAGGGATCTTGCTTCAGGTTGAAGAGGCGCAGCTTGCTGGCCTTGGGATAGGCCATGAGCTTAAATCCATCCACTGTGATGGCGCGCTGCAATTCAAGATAAGCACCATAGATCTGCGGATAAGCCGAGCGCTTGGCATCCCCCCGGATCAACGGCAAGAGGCTATTGAAGTAAACATGCTCCGGCACCGGTGCATCCGCCAACGCGAGCGAGGTCGACATGACATCTTGCAGATAGATGGGCGCCTCCACCCGCTTGTTTTTCGGCACGCCTGGTCCGGCGACAACGAAGGGTACGCGCACACTGTCATCATACATGTTCTGCTTGCCCACCAAACCATGATGACCGACGGCCAGGCCGTGATCCGCCGTGAAGAATATCCAGGTATTTTCCTCCTGCCCGTTCTTCTTGAGCTCATCCAGGATGCGACCGATCTGCTGGTCCATATGAGTGATGAGCGCGTAATATTCGCGGCGATGCGTCTTGATGGCGAACTCCGTGCGCGGGAAAGGTGCGAGCTTCTCATCGCGCAAGGAAGGCCCGCAGCCGATGGCGTCCTTATACGGATACTCAGCCAGAAAATTGGTCGGCGTCAGCATGCGTTCCAAGGGATACTTGTCCAGAAACTCCTGCGGTGCCTGCCGGGGATCGTGCGGCGCGTTGAAGGCGATATACATAAAGAACGGCTGTGGCTGCTGCTTGGCCCGTTGCAGGTAATCCACGGCATCATCCGCCACCACCTCACTCCAGTGCTTGCCGCCCTGCCAGAATCCGCCGAACTTGGGATCAGCCGGATTCCATGGATCGGGCTGGCCGACCAAGGGACGGTTGTAACCCTCCGGCGTATCCTTCGGCATACCAGCCCGGATGTTACGGGCGACGTGGAAGACTTTGTTCGCATCCGTCCTGATGTGCCATTTACCGGTGAAATAGGTCACATAACCCGCCTTGGCCATGAGCTGCGGCCATAGCACGCCCGCTTCGCGCTCCTTATCGGTCTCATTGTAGATCTTGTTGGCGCTCCAGACGGAACGCCCGGTGATCAACATGGTGCGACTGGCCACACAGACCGCCCCGCTCCAGGACCCCATGTTATAGGCATGGGTGAAAGTCGTGCCACGCTTCACCAGCTTGTCCAGATTCGGCGTATCGATGTCGGTATGACCAAACGCCCGGATGGCCTCATACGCATGATCGTCCGCGAACAGGAACAAGATGTTGGGCTTCTTATCAGCGGCGTTCGCGCCGGACACAAAAAGCAAAAACAAAAACGCTAAAAAACAGGGTAGCCGCAGATGGAGACGGCTTGATGGCTTTGAAACGGCTTGGAGCATGGCTTGACGATAGCAAATCGGGCCACCAGAGCAAAAAGAAACGAACGAAACAGCCGGGATGATTATGACACAGAATCCGGCGAAACTTCTACACTTGCCCGGTCGTCTGTGTTAGAACGGACCCCGAACCCGATATCCTATGTTAAGGCAATTCATCACCGTAATAGGGCTGGCGCTGGCGTCAGTGATCACATCCTCTGCCGCGCAAAAGCCGAACATCGTGCTCATCTATGCCGATGACTTGGGCTATGGCGATGTAAGCTCGTATGGTTCCAAGACCATCAAGACACCGAACATAGATCGCATCGCCCGGAACGGGCTGCGTTTCACCAGTGCCTACGCCACCTCGGCCACGTGCACGCCTTCACGCTATTCTTTGCTGACCGGTGAATATGCCTGGCGCCAGAAAGGCACGGGTATCTTGCCCGGCAACGCCTCGCTCATCATTCAGCCCGGCCGCACCACGCTTCCCTCCATGCTGCAAAAAGCCGGTTATAAAACTGCGGTGGTGGATAAATGGCATCTGGGCTTGGGTGACAAAGATATCGACTGGAACGGAGACATCAAACCCGGCCCGAATGAGATCGGCTTTGACTATTCCTTCATCATGGCCGCCACCACCGACCGCGTCCCTTGTGTGTTCGTGGAAAACCATCGGGTGGTCGGTCTGGATCCGAAAGACCCCATCACCGTGAGCTATGGCAAACCCATCCCGGGCGTGCCCACCGGCAAAGCAAATCCCGAACTGCTCACTAAACAACGTCCCACTCATGGCCATGATATGAGCGTGGTGAACGGCATCAGCCGCATCGGCTACATGAAAGGCGGCAAATCGGCACTGTGGGTGGATGAGGATATGGCGGATATCTTCACCGGCAAGGCGGTCAAATTTATCGAAGAGAATAAAGACCGGCCGTTCTTCCTCTACTACGCGTTGCACGATCCGCATGTGCCGCGTGTGCCGCATCCCCGCTTCACCGGCAAGAGCGGGATGGGATTGCGGGGAGACTCTATCATCCAGGCCGATTGGTGTACGGGCGAAATTCTGGACACCTTGGAGCGGCTGAAATTGACGAAGAACACCATTGTGATCCTGAGCAGCGACAACGGACCGGTGCTGGATGATGGGTATCAGGATCAAGCGGTAGAATTGCTGGGCAACCACAAACCCGCCGGGCCTTTGCGCGGCGGCAAGTATAGTAAATTCGAGGCGGGCACGCGTGTACCCTTCATCGTGAGCTGGCCGGGCAAGATCAAGAAAGGTGTGAGTGATGCGCTGATCTCCCAAGTGGACCTGCTGACCTCGTTTGCAGCGTTGACCGGGCAAAGCCTCGCGGAAACGGATGCGCCGGACAGCTTGAACATGCTGTCCGCCTTGCTGGGGGAATCCAAGAAAGGCCGCGATTACATCATCGAACACGGGAACGGCCTGGCCTATCGGCAGGGCAATTGGAAATACATCGAGCCGAGCAAAGGCCCCAAGATCAACAAGAACACCAACATCGAGCTGGGCAATGATGAAGGTCCGCAATTGTATGATCTGAGCAAGGACTTGGGTGAGCAAAACAATCTCGCCACCAGTCATCCGGATAAAGTGAAGGAACTGCAAGCCGCCCTCGATAAAGTGCGTGAGGCTGGACGCTCCCGTCCATAACCCCGACTAACCAAATCATGAACCGCATATCTGTGACCCGTATCCTTTGCTTGTGGCTGCTTACTTTGGGCATCGCCCTGCACGCCGCCGACAAGAAACCCAACATCATCTTCATCCTGTCCGATGATATCGCGATGGGCGATGTGGGGGCTTACGGCCAAAAGAAGATCAAAACGCCGCACCTGGACCAGATGGCGAAGGAAGGCACGCGCTATATGCAGGCGTATTGCGGGACGACGGTGTGCGCGCCTTCACGCGCTTCTTTGATGACGGGATTGCACACAGGACACAGTCCTGTGCGGGCGAACTTCGAGGCCGAGCCAGAAGGCCAGTTCCCCTTGCCAGCCAATACCCTGACGGTCGCCAAAGTATTGAAGGAGGCAGGCTATGCCACCGCGTGCATGGGCAAGTGGGGCATGGGCATGTTTGACACCACGGGCAGTCCGTTCAGGAACGGCTTCGATCATTTCTTCGGTTACAACTGCCAGCGCCATGCGCACAGCTACTTCCCCACCTATCTGTATCGGAATGACCAGCGCTTCACCTTGGATGGCAACTCCGGCAAGGGCGTGGGTAAGATCTATGCACAGGATCTTATCGCGCAAGACACGCTCGACTGGGTGAGGGCGCACAAGGATGGTCCCTTCTTCATGTTCTATGCGATCACCCTGCCCCATGGGAAATTCGAGATCGACAAGCAGGGCGATTACGCCAAGGAGGACTGGACAGAGCAGCAAAAGAATTATGCCGCCATGGTGACACGACTGGATAGTGATGTCGGCCGGCTGCTAAGTTTGCTCAAGGAGCTGAAGATCGATGACAACACCATCGTTTTCTTCTCCGGCGACAACGGCTCCTCCTTTAATCCCAACTCGGAGATCGGCAAGGTGTTCGACCAGACGATGGGCGGGCAATTGCGCGGATTCAAACGCAGCATGTATGAAGGTGGGTTGCGGCAGGCCGCGCTGGTGCGCTGGCCCGGCAAAGTGCCCGCTGGTCGCGTGACCGAAGAACCGTGGGCCTTCTGGGATTTCCTGCCCACCGCCGCCGAACTCGCCGGCGCCAAGCTGCCGAAAGGGGCCAAGACCGACGGCCTCTCCCTCGTGTCATTCCTGAAAGGCGGCCCGGCTCCCAAGCGCGAATATTTCTACTGGGAACTGCACGAATCGAAATCCATCCAGGCCGTACGCTTTGGTGATTGGAAAGCAGTGAAGAATGGTCCCTCGGCCGCGATCGAGCTGTATGATCTGAAGAACGACATCGCCGAATCCAAAGATCTCGCTGCTCAGAAACCGGAACTCGTGGCCAAAGCCGCTGCCCTCATGAAGGAGGCACGCGTAGAGGACCCGAACTGGCCGCTGGCCGAGAAGCGCGACCCCAAGCACCGCAAGGGCAAGGTGAAAACCTTGTGAGCTGAATCTCATGAAACCCCATTCCTTTCCGGCTCTGCGCCGTATCCTTTCCGTCTGCCTGCTGGCCTTTGCCCTAGGCACCAACGCTGCGGAGCGGCCGAATATCATCGTCATCCTGGTCGATGACATGGGCTTCTCAGACATCGGTTGTTACGGTGGGGAAATGCCCACCCCAAACATCGACCGGCTGGCCCAGAACGGCTTGCGGTTCACACAATTCTACAACACCGGCCGCTGCTGCCCTACCCGCGCTTCCTTGCTCACCGGTTTGTATTCCCATCAGGCGGGTATCGGCCAGATGGTGGATGACAAGAAGCTGCCCGGCTATCGGGGTTTCCTCAATGACCGCTGTGTGACCTTGGGCGAGGCCCTGAAGGCGGCCGGTTATTTCACCGCCGTCTCGGGCAAATGGCACGTGGGCCACAGCGATGAATCCATGTGGCCGTTGCAGCGCGGGTTCGATCGCTTCTATGGCACCACGGAAGGAGGCGGCTTCTATTTCAAGGTCAAGGCGGGACGCACCATCCGTGAGGGGAACGAACTGCTCTATTCACAAGACAAGCAGCCGCCGGCTGGATGGTACAGCACCGATGCCTGGACGGATAACGGCATCAAGTTCGTGAACGAGGCCTTGGATGAGAAGAAACCGTTCTTCCTGTATCTCGCGCACAATGCCCCGCATTTCCCCTTGCAAGCACCGGAGGCGGAGATCGCGAAACATCGGGGCAAATTCAAAGCCGGCTGGGACAAGTTGCGGGCGGAACGTTATGAACGCATGGTGCGATCGGGCATCGTGGAATCCACCTGGGCACTCTCCCCGCGACCGGACAACATCAAGCCTTGGGCAAAGCTGACGGCCGAGGAGCAGGACCGCTTTGAAAACATGATGGCGGTCTATGCAGCCGTGATGGAGAAACTGGACAGCAGCATCGGCCGACTGGTGGAGGCCTTGCAGAAACGCAAGGCACTCGACAATACCCTGATACTTTTCCTGAGTGACAATGGTGGCACCGCGGAAGGCGGCCCCAATGGACGCAGCAACGGCCCAGGGGCAATGGGTTCGGCGGCTTCCGATGTCTATTACGGTCCCGGCTGGGCCACGCTTTCCAACACCCCTTACCGGCGCTACAAGATCCAGAATCACGAAGGCGGCATCAGCACGCCTTTGATCGCCCATTGGCCCGCGCAGATCAAAGACAAGGGCGCGTTGCGACATCAAATGGGGCATGTCATCGACATCATGCCCACCTGCTTGGAAGTAGCCGGGGCCAAGTATCCGGCAGAATTCAAAGGCAAGCCCATCCAGCCCGTTGAAGGCAAGAGCCTCCTGCCCGCTTTCAAAAACCAGCCCTTGGAACGCTCCGCTCTTTATTGGGAACATTTCGGTAATGCGGCGGTGCGCGCGGGTGATTGGAAGCTGGTCCGCTTGGGCAAGAACGGACCTTGGGAATTGTATGACTTGCGCTCGGACCGCACTGAAATGAAAGACCTCGCAGCGGAAAATCCCGCCAAGGCCAAAGAACTCACGGCAATGTGGGAAGCCTGGGCCTTACGCGCCCAAGTGAAGCCCGCACCCGGCGAAGGGGGCGGCAAGAAAAAGAAGTGATCCGGTGCAAGACCGATAGATGCAGGTGCATCGCGGTCATTCCATTTTTTTGGGCTTACGGCATAGTAGCAGCATGACCCCGTTGTTAAGAACTGTGCTGGCATTGGCATGCCTCACGATATCTGCTGTTCAATCTTCCGCTGCGGACCCCCGACCCAACATCGTCATCATCATGGCGGATGATCTGGGCTTCTCGGATGCCGGTTGCTTCGGTGGCGAGATCCGCACGCCGAACATAGATTCTCTGGCTCAAAACGGCCTGCGCTTCACCCAGTTCTACAACGCCGCGCGCTGCTGCCCCACGCGCGCTTCGATGTTGACGGGTCAATACGCACACAAGGTCGGCTTGGCGCGCAATGGCCGCAGCCTGACGCGCAATGGAGCCACGATCGCCGAATTGCTCAAGGCCAACGGTTATCAGACCGCGATGACCGGCAAGTGGCATCTCTCTTTCACCCCGGTTTTGCCGGACAAGGAAAAGCACCAGCAATGGCTGGATCACCGCTTCGACCCGCAACAACCCTTTGCGCCGCTGGACACGTATCCGGTGAACCGCGGGTTCGACCGTCATTACGGCATCGTGTGGGGCGTCATCGATTTCTTCGATCCCTTCTCGCTGGTGGACGGCACGAAGCCGGTGAAAGAGGTCCCGAAAGATTACTACATCACCGATGCCATCACCGACCATGCGGTGGGCTATGTCCGCGATTTCGCCAAATCAGAGAAACCATTCTTCCTCTACGTGGCCCATTGCGCGCCGCACTGGCCGCTGCATGCGCTGCCAGAAGACATCGCCAGATACCGTGACACCTACAAGGATGGTTGGGACGTATTGCGCCAGAAGCGTTTCGAACGGCAGAAGCAGATGGGATTGTTCGACCCGAAAAACACCACCCTGCCCCCGGTGCAAGGCAACGGCAAAGCTTGGGATCAGCTCACGTCGGAGGAGAAAAATTATCAGGCCACCAAGATGGCCGTTCACGCTGCGATGGTGGACCGGATGGACCAAGGCATCGGCAAACTGTTGCAGACTTTGCGCGAGACCAAGCAACTCGACAACACGATCATCTTCTTCCTCGCGGACAATGGCGCCTCACCGGAAGTCCCCACGGTGCCAGGCTACGATCGTACGGCTTTCACACGCACCGGTGAAAAACTCCTTTACGATCCGGACGGCATTCCCGCGGACAAACTGGGCAGCCAGACCAGCTACACCGGCATCGGTTCCTATTGGGCGAATGCAGCCAACACTCCCTTCCGCTTCTGGAAGAAAGAATCCTACGAGGGCGGCGCACACACGCCTATGATCGTGCATTGGCCCAAAGGATTGAAAGCCAAGGCCGGCAGCACGACGGAACAGGTCGGCCATGTGATCGACTTGCTACCTACCTGTCTGGACTTGGCCAAGGGAACTTATCCGTCCGAACTGAACGGAAACAAACTGACGCCACTGGACGGCTTAAGCCTCACCCCGGTCTTGCTGGGCAAGCAGCGTCCCCCTCATGAAAGCATTTTCTGGGAGCATGAAGGCGGCAAGGCCATCCGGATGGGCGATTGGAAACTGGTGGCTCATTCCAAGCCCAGAAGCGAATGGGAACTCTACAACATCGCGCAGGATCGCACCGAGATGCAGGATCTCGCCAAGGAGAATACCAAACAGTTCGACCTGCTAAAAGCCCGCTACGACGAATGGTTTCACGCCGTGGCTGAGCCTGCTATTCCCGGCGCTGCTAAAAAGGGCAAAGGCAGCAAGTAGTGAGCGGTCAAGTTCTTACCCGCTCCGGCAACCTCAAAGGTAGCAATCACTAAAACCTGATTGCCCATGATGGATATTTTGTCCATACACATGTAAAAGCGGCATAGGCAAGCGCCTTAGGCCCATATACGTTTCTTAACTTCAGTTCGCCTGAAGAGGTATTGGGAAACAAGAAAACTACGTAATACTCCTGATTCCATCAGCGGCACTATGGTATTATTGACCCTACGAAGCACCTAACCCAAAATTGCCACTCGTTTTACCGTGGATGGGATTATGAGCAAAGCAGCTAAATTCTTGGTGATGCTGGCGGTGATGGCCGCATCAATAGCGCAAGGAGCTACGAAGCCGAATATCATCGTTATCCTTGCTGATGACTTGGGTTGGGGTGATCTGTCCAGCTACGGAGCCAAAGACCTCAAGACACCGAACATCGACAAGCTGGCAGCTGAAGGCATGAAGCTCGGGAACTTCCGTGCAAATTGCCCGGTCTGCTCCCCCACCCGGGCTTCCCTGATGACTGGTTGTTACCCCGACCGTGTAGGCGTACCGGGTGTAATCCGTACCCATAGCAATAACTCATGGGGCCACTTCGCACCCATCGGTCCCACGCTACCCCAGTTGATGCGTAAACATGGTTACCACGCCACGATGATCGGCAAGTGGCATCTGGGGTTGGAATCTCCCAACACTCCGCTTGAGCGCGGTTTCGAATACTTCCACGGTTTTTTGGGCGACATGATGGATGACTACTATACCCATCTGCGTCACGGCGAGAACTACATGCGTCTCAACAAGGACGTCATCACCCCTACCGGTCATGCCACGGACCTCTTCTCGACTTGGGCGGCGGCTTACATCAAGGATCCGCGCCGGAATGAGAAACCTTTCTTCCTCTACCTCGCTTACAATGCCCCGCACACCCCCATCCAGCCGCCGGATGATTGGCTGCAGAAGGTCAAGGAACGGGAGAAGGGCATCGATGAAAAACGGGCAAAACTCGTCGCGCTCATCGAGCACATGGATGCCGGGATCGGTAAGGTGATGGAGTCCTTGGAAAAATCAGGCAAGAAAGATAACACGCTCATCCTGTTCTCGTCCGACAACGGTGGCGACCTGCCTCCCGGAGGGAACAACGGGCCTTGGCGGGATGGCAAGCAGAGCATGTATGAGGGTGGCTTGCGCGTGCCCTTCATCGCCACCTGGCCGGGCAAAATCAAAGCAGGCAGCACGAATGGCTTGGAGGCGATGACCATGGATATCCTGCCGACGTTGGTTGATTTGATCGGCGGCCCCAAGCAGCCACGAGTTGACGGCTCGAGCATCTTGCCAACTTTGATGGGCGAGAAACAAGAATTGGCCCGCGAACTTTACTTCACCCGGCGGGAAGGCGGCTTGAGATACGGCGGCAAGACCATCGATGCCGTCATCAAGGGTGAATGGAAGCTGCTGCAGAACAGCCCGTTCGAGCCCTTGGAACTCTATCGCATCTCCGAGGACCCGTATGAGCAGAACGATCTTTCCAGCAAAGAGCGGCGGATCTTCAACGAGATGTCCCTCATCTTCCAGAAGCACCTGCAAGAAGGTGGCAAGGTGCCGTGGCAGAAGCCTCCGCAGTAAGCTTAAAGCTCTTTCAAGTGCTCGACGCTCATGGCAATGGTGCCTCTCGCTTTCGCCTTCTTCTCCAGTCTTGTTTTGGGGACAATACCAACCAGTTTGCCTTCCTTATCGAGGGCGATGGCTCCTTCGAAACCTTTGGTATCGGTCCAAACTTCGAATTGAATCCCGACAAAGCCATTGAGCTGTAGCGGACCGAAAACCCCTTTGTGGTAAGAAAAAGTATAATTTCCATCTTCTAATGCCGGAGTGAGCAGGTAAATCTCCTCGCCTTCCACCGGACCGCGCGTACGTATCTCGATAGGATCTTCCAATTTATCGAAGTCTGGCTCGGTCTTAAGGGTCAAAGCCATGATACCACCACCAGCATCGATGCCCGTAGTGATCTCGTCGGTAAGGGGCCCTTCGATCTCCAGTTTCGTTGCCCGGTCATAATCCAGCTCAATGGTCCACTTCTTGAGGGTGTTTTTTACGTCGGTAGGCATGAGTTTCTGGCCATCTTTTTCCAGCCCCATCAGGCTGATGGTTTCAGCCAACGCAACGACTTTACCACTCGGAAGCTTTACCAGCAGAGAGAATCCGTTGGTCAGCGGCGGGTAACCCTCAAACTCGGCATTGTTCACATAGACTTCGGGCTCCAGCACACCATCGACCAGCGCATCCAGTTCTGGCACTGATTGATTGTGAAAGATCACACCTGCCAAAACCATCCCACCGACACCTACCGCCACCGAGATCGGCAACCCCTTCAACAAGGCAGGCAGCAACTTGCGATCCTCAGCCTGTAGGAACGCGAGCAAGCCTTTGCCCATGTAATACAGGGCGACAAAATGGAGACCGATGGCGAAGATATTGAGCGTTAAAAGGCTGAGAAAACAATCACCAGCATACAGGGACAGCCCCAAGAAATAGGGCAGGTACTTACGGCTATAACCGGCAGCGCCAGACCAGAAGAAACCACCCGCCAACAGAAGGTTGATGGCCAGCGCGTACCAGCGTCCATGTTCCCCCATCATCCCGGCACCTTCTCCCACGATATAGATAAGTTGCAGGCCGAGCGCGAAACCCCAATCACTTTCCATGGCTACGGCTATGGTGTTGATGAGCGAGAGGGCAGCAACCCAGAAAAACCAATTGCCGCCATTCCGAATAGGTTTGGCAAAAGCTGCCTGCTCCATCTCTGCGGCCAGCGGATCAACCTTATCTGTTGATGACGAACCGCCAGAGGCCATCTCGAGCGGGGATAGCGCCATATCCTTGGTTTGCAACTCAGGATAATCTGCCGCCGTCCCCCAATGATCCTGGTCGCTTCGTTTGACAAAAGTAGCTCCCGTGATCTGGCCATCTTTTACAAACTTCAGCGTTTCCTCAAAGCTCATCGGATCCGTCTCCGCGCCGGTAGAGTCGCCCACGATATAGGTGTAATTTTTCCTCCCTGCCATGGGCGGAATATTTAACAAAACCCACTGCCGCTACAACCGGGAAAATCACTTATGGATGAAATTTATTGATTGATTTCGAACGGTCTTTCCGGAAGACACAGCAAGTCTCTCTCCATTGCAAAAATGGCGTGACTTTCCGCCAGATTGGCGCAAACCAGAACCGTGAAACTCAGCCGCCTGATTACCTGCCTCGTTCTGGCCATGAACAGCCTTCTTTCAGGGTATTGTGCCGAATCACTACCTGACATCCGCGATATCGCTCCCGATTTGGTGACCCCAAGGATGATCGTCAGTGAGGCGGCTCCGGGAAAACGGGTGAAGCAAACTGTGACGTCTTATGAAAAGACAGATGTGTATCACGCTTTGTATCTGCCGACGGATTGGCAGTCGGGGAAGAAATATCCCGTGATCTGTGAGTATGCGGGGAATGGGAATTATACGAACAAATTCGGGGATTACTCGGCGGGTACCGTAGAGGGCAGCAATCTCGGCTACGGCATATCCGGTGGGAAAGGCTTCATTTGGATCTGCCTGCCCTATGTCGGCTACAAGGACGGTAAATTATCCAACATCCCACAATGGTGGGGTGAAGTGAGTGAGACGAAGAAGTATTGCCTGCAAGCCGTGCAAGAGGTGTGTGCAAAGTATGGCGGGGATACGAACAAGGTGTTCCTCGCCGGGTTTTCACGTGGAGCCATCGCATGTAATTACCTCGGGCTCCATGATGATGAGATCGCGAAACTCTGGTGCGGCTTCATCGCACACAGTCATTACGATGGGGTCAGGAAGTGGTCCTATGCTGATTCCGATCGCGAGGCAGCACTGGTCCGGCTGAAGCGATTACAGGGTCGGCCACAATTCATCAGTCAGGAGAACGCTGGCACAGCGGCCACAAGAAAATATCTGGAAGAAACAGGCGTGAAGGGAAACTTCACATTCGTCGATTTTCCCTATCGGAATCACACGGATGAATGGGTGCTGCGGCCCATCAAGGAGCGGGAGATATTGCGGAAGTGGGTGGCCGAGGTATTGAAGCAAAAGTGACGGAGCGCGACTCTCCGAGTCGCAGCAATGCCCGACAACCAGTCGGCTGAGAAAAACTTCAACCGGATCAGATGCCAAGACTGCTCGCAGCGATCTTCTGATAAGTCTCCCCTGCTTGTGCTCATGCGGGTTGCTGCGACTCGGAGAGTCGCGCTCCGTTTGAAAGCAAGGGTTTCAAATCCTGACAGTGTGGTTGACGCTGTTGCTTCACCAAAGGCAAACTCACCGCATTCCATGAACACCACGCGACGCGAATTCATCGGTGCTTTGACCTTGGCCGGCCTGGGCGCAAGCACAGTGCTGGCGCAAGATGCCAAACCAGCGGCTCCCGCGCAGACACCACCCGCACGTCGTCCGCAACCACCACCGGTCCATTCACCTGAGCTTCACGAAGACCGCACCGTGACATTTCGTTATCGCTCGGCGAATGCGAAGAAAGTGGAAGTGACCGGAGAATGGGGCGGTGGCAACAAGGCGATGACCAAGGGCGCAGAGAATGTGTGGAGTGTCACCTTGGGGCCATTAGAGCCGGAACTGTATGGCTACAGTCTGGTGGTAGATGGGTTGCGCGTTGTTGATCCTGCCAACGCCTATTTCAAGCCCGCCCGCAGTGTCAGCACCAGCGTGCTGGATATTCCCGGTAAGCCGCCGCTCATCCACGATTGGCAGGATGTGCCGCATGGTGTCGTGCATACGCATGATTATGTCTCCAAGGCCACGGGTTCATTGCGTCGGGTGCAGGTCTATACGCCGCCGGGTTACGGCACCACGAGGAAAAAGGTGAATTATCCGGTGCTCTATCTCCTCCACGGCTCAGGGGATAACGAGATGACGTGGACAGCACTTGGCCGGGCACACTGGATCACCGACAATCTGCTCGCCCAGAAGAAGTGCGTGCCGATGGTGATCGTGATGACCAATGGCCATACCGTGGAACGGCGCACCGATGCGGACCGCCTGCGCAACGTAGAGATGTATGAAAAGGAATTACTGGAGTCGGTGGTCCCGTTGGTGGAAACCAATTACTCCGTGAAAAAGGATGCGGAGAACCGGAGCATCATCGGGCTCTCGATGGGTGGGCAGCAGTCATTGGTGATCGGGGTCAAGAACGCAGACAAGTTCGCGTGGGTGGGCGGGATGAGTTCCGCGGTACGCGAACCAGATACGACCATCGGGCCGATTCTCAAGCAGGCCGGGAAGCTGAACAAGCAACTGAAGCTGCTGTGGTTCCAATGCGGCATCGATGATTTCCTGCTGAATGACAATCGCAAGTTCGCGAGCATATTGACGGAACGCGGCATCCGGCACGGCTACAAGGAAACCCCGGGCAATCATAGCTGGCCGGTGTGGCGGAAGTATCTGGCGGAGTATCTGCCGGTTGTTTTCAAGAGCTTAATAATTTGATCACCCTATGATACGACTCACTACTCACCCCAGCCCTCTCCTCGGCCGAAGTTCGGCTTCCCGGAGGAGAGGGAGAAGAAGAACGGCGTAAAAGATGTGGCACCCGATAGTAATTGGCGCGTTAAATGTTACCTCTCCTCTCAACGAGGAGAGGTCGGTTCTGCCAAAGCAGAGCCGGGTGAGGAGTGAGACGAAGCAAAGTGCGTAATCATGGCAAAAGACCCAACCGCAATTCCTAGACTACTTCGACGCAACCTCACGGAAGCAGAGAAGAAACTTTGGAGAATTTTGCGCGATCGGCGCTTTGCCAGTTACAAGTTTCGCCGTCAGCATCGTGTCGGGAAGTATGTATTGGACTTCTACTGCGCTGAGGCCCGATACAATCTGGAATTGGATGGATCTGGACACGGTTTTCCAACTCAACAAGCAGAGGATATTGAGCGTGATGCTTATCTGAAGGGTTGGAATATCCAGACACGTCGCTTTTGGAACAACCAACTGATAGACACTTCTTGGATAAGAGATGTCATCTGGAATGACTTGCAAGCTCGTGCGCCGCATCTGGATAATCAACCTCCTGAAAAACGTATTCGACTGCCGAAGCGCAAAACTGATTCTTAATCTGTATGATTCGACTCACTCCTCACCCCGGCCCTCTCCTCGTTGAGAGGAGAGGGAGAAAATTTGGCCGCCTCTTGTGCGGATTAGCCATGCTGGTATGCGTAGGAATTCAGAGCCAAGCGGCGGATTACAAATTCGATGTGGTCGTGTTTGGGGCGACACCGGGTGGCGTAACCGCGGCGGTAGGAGCGGCACGGGAAGGCGCGACGGTGGCACTCGTCGAGCCGATGGATATCGTCGGCGGGGTGATGACGAGCGGGTTGAGTTTCAGTGATTCCAACCAGACGGACCGGCGCACGCTCTTGGGATTGTTTGAGGAGACACATCTGCGAATAGAGGCTCACTACAAGGAGAAGGGCATCACCCTGCCCTACTCGGTCGCGGAAAAGAACACCGCGCATTGGACATATGAACCGCATGTGGCGGCGAAGGTGTTTGATGACATGCTGAGTGAGGCGAAAGTCAAAATCTTCCTGAACGAACGGCTGGTTTCGGTAAAAAAGAACGGTGCACGCATCCAGTCCTTCAACACGCGTTCAAACACCTTTACGGCGAAGGTGTTCGTGGATTGCACGTATGAGGGTGATCTGATGGCCAAGGCAGGCGTGAGTTATGTGGTCGGGCGCGAAGGGCGGAAAGACTACGGAGAATCTCTGGCGGGCAAGCAATTTCCTAAAGCACCGGTGAAGGCTTCGCCTTTTGATGCGCAGGGTAAGCTCCTGCCACTAATGACGGCAAAGGAAGCAGGCGATCCGGAAGCAGGTGATAAAGGCGTAATGACTTACAGCTATCGCCTGTGCATCACGACGAATGACGCGAACAAGGTGCCGTTCCGCAAGCCGGCAAACTACGATCCGGCCCGTTATGAACTGGTGCGGCGCTTTGTCACGGCGGCTCAACCGAAGCGTCCGCTATTTGATTTCTACAATCTGCCGAACAACAAGTGGGACGGAAACAACAGCATCGGCGGGCAGATCTCCTTGGGATTGGTCGGTGAGAATTGGGGTTGGCCAGAAGCGTCTTATGAAGAGCGCGACAAGATGTGGCAGGCGCACAAAGATTACACCGAGGGATTGATCTGGTTCATGATGCATGATGAAAGCATGCCGGAAGCAGCACGAAAAGAGATGCAACGCTGGGGGCTGGCGAAGGATGAATTCACCAAGTGGGATAACTGGCCTCCGGTGCTCTATGTGCGCGAGGGGCGTCGTATGGTCGGCGAGTATGTGGTGACGCAGAGTGACATCGTGACGAACGTGTTCAAGCCGGACACGATCTGCATCGGCTCGTTCCCCATTGATTCCCACGATGTGCAACGGGTGGCGACGGCGGATGGCCAAGGCTTTATCGCCGAAGGCACCATCTTCCCCTTGCGCATCCCGGGTTATCGCATCGGCTACCGGCACCAATTACCGTATCGCGCCATCACACCAAAACGAGCCGAATGCCAAAACCTGCTGGTGCCGGTCTCGCTTTCCTGCACGCACGTGGCTATCTCGTCCATCCGGGTAGAGCCGACCTGGATGGCCTTGGGCCACAGCGCGGGCATCGCCGCTGCACTCGCAGCAAAGGCAAATCAGGCCGTGCAAGACCTGCCCTACCCGACCTTGCGTAAACATCTGTTAGCGCAAAAACAAGTATTGGAAATCCCTCCTCTTCCCCCCAAGCAAATCACCACAAGTGCTAATGGAAAAGGGATCGACCCCAAGACGCTGAAAGGCATCGTAATAGATGACAGCGAAGCAACCGCGACGGGAGAATGGCAACGTTCCACCAACTTCAAAAACTTCATCGGCCGCGGCTACGTGCATGACGGCAATGAGCACAAGGGCGTTTTGAAGATGGTCTTCAAAACGAGTATCACTGAAGCTGGGAAGTATGAATTGCGGATGGCTTACTCACCGCACGAAACCAGAGCTGCTAAGGTGCCCATCACCGTGGAGTCCGGCGGTAAATCGATGAAGGTGTTCTTCAATCAACAAGAACCCCTGCCCTCAGGCGAAGCTTTCCGCACCGTCGGAACCTTCACGCTCTCGGCAGGGAAAGACACCACCATCACGATATCCAATGATGGGACCGAAGGATTTGTGATCGTGGATGCGTTGCAGTTGGAGAAGGTGGAGTAAAAAGGAACAGCAGTCATCAAATCGGGCGCATCGGATTGCGTTAGCCACGAACACGGTTCAAACTACTCGGCCTCGGGCACTACCCGAAGTTTTAAATCTGGCAACTACGCTGGGAGAATTGAGGACATGCAGGCTCCAAAAGCTGGCAGCGCAGAACAAAGCAATAAGCACTGAGAGGGCAATGTCGGGTTTTGGCAGCCACGAAGGATATGCCCCGTTCGCCGTGGCTTGCCCGCCTGAAAAAATGAACCAAGTGAAGAAAAGTACCTGCAGTATCACGGTGAGCCATAACCAGCCAACGGCCAATGAACGCCACCGGGACTGACGCCGCAACAAACCAACACCGATGAAGAGACAGATAGCATCCAGGGGTAAATAGATTTTTCCATCCGTCCATTCTACAAGACCACGGCACAAGCCATAGATTCCCCACAACAGGAAATAAAACACCACCAAGTGAAAGGAAAATGAAGAGCGTGGCATTGGTTCAGTTCATTATTATCTACGACGACCCCATGCACACATTAACCCCTTGTCCATACTCTAAACTTACAATCCCGGCGTAATTTCGTCAAAGGGGAATCATCCGCCCCACAGGTGCGGTGAGCGTCTGAATCACTCACCACGGGTTCCCGTTAGTGCCCCGTAGCTACCCTCAGCTGCCCCGCTGGAGCTGGGGAACGGGTTGAGTGAATAGGGTTGAGAGTTGAAAGGGATAGCCCATCGATAATAACCGACAGCCAAGGATTTTTTGAAATTTTCTGTAGTTATACGTGTTATAGCGAGCGTAGTGATAACGCAGCCTCCCAAAATCAGTCATTCTCACGGGCATGTGGGAGATAAAATCACCCAACGGCGAAACTACGCAGGCCGAAGTCAGGACCCGCCAAAAAAGCACGGGGTTGATGACCATTGTAAGCTACCGCCCAGGGCTTGAAGCATTGTTCATTACTTCGTCATTCGGGCTTGGGCATTGGACATCATCGCCCTATCTCACATTTCCCTGTTTCCCATCGGCCGGGGCTTCGTCTATGTTACGCGGCCCCGGTATGAATGATGCCCGGATAGATGAACTGAAAGCGCTGCTGCCGCAATGCCTGCTGCCCGATTGGGTAAAGCTGGGTTCGCGGCTCGTGCGGCTTTTGCGGGATCAGCATCATGCGGAGCGGCACGATGCCTTGCTCGCGCGTCTGCGAGAAGAGGCGTTGAAATCCATCGCGCTCCGGGAAGCACGGCGGATCAAT
>CAZRGY010000021.1:0-19399 GCA_964599715.1 uncultured Verrucomicrobiota bacterium
TGGATACGTTGAAGGAATTGAAGCTCGATCAGAACACCATCGTCGTCTTCACCTCAGACAACGGCGCACCGATAAAGCTCGCCGCCGCGAATCCCAAGGCGAAAGCCAAGGCCAAAGGCAACAGCCGTTTCCCCGGCCGTGACCTGGGCGGTAACAACGGTAACCTGCGTGCCGGCAAAGGGACGACCTTCGAGGGCGGCGTGCGTGTCCCGTGCATCATTCGCTGGCCGGCGAAGATCATCGCCGATCGTGAGGAATCCGCACCCGTATCCATGATGGATTGGTGGCCGACTTTCGTGAAGCTCGCCGGCGGCCAGATGCCGCCCAAGCAAACACTCGATGGCACGGACCTCCTGCCCTTATTGACCGGCGCGGTGAAAGCTCAGCCACGCACGCTCTATCATTACTTCGGCGTGCAATTGCAGGCCGTCCGCGATGACCGGTGGAAACTGCTTGTGCCCATCGAGGATTATCCCTCACCCGTGCCGCCCAGCTTGTGGTTTGTGCATCAGCCCATGCTCTTCGAGCGCCAGCATCGCCTCTGGTCCAAGCCCACGCTCTATGATCTCGCCGCCGACCCTGGCGAAACCAAAGACCTCGCCGCCGAGCACCCAGAGATTGTGAAACGTCTTTTGGAAAAGGCGCGCGTATTCGACGCCCAATTCCAGCGCCAGCAAAAACCCATGGAAATCCTGCCCGGCCCGCAACCGCCCAAGCCTGGCCAGATCCGCCAGCCCCATGAAGACCTCTCCGCCTGGCGGCAAAGGTAGTTCCCAATCCTGCGCCGCTGTGTTAAACAACCCGCATGCAAAAAACCCTGTGGCTGCTCCTGCTGTGGCTTTGCTGTCATTCTGTATCTGCCGCCGATTCGCGCCCGAACATTATTCTCATCGTCACGGATGACCAGGGCTACTGGGATCTGGGGGCCACCGGCAATCCCCACATCACCACGCCCAATCTGGATTCGCTCGCTCGTGATGGGGTGCAGTTCACCCGCTTTTATGTGCAGCCTGTCTGCGCACCGACTCGCGCCGGACTCATGACCGGCCGTTACTATCTCCGCACCGGCCTCTATAACACGCGCTTCGGCGGTGACTCCATGGGCTTGGGCGAAACCACCGTGGCCCAATTGCTAAAGCGGGAGGGCTATCGCACCGGCCTCTTCGGCAAATGGCACCTCGGCCAATACCATGGTTATCAGCCGCAGCAGCGCGGCTTCGATGAATTCATGGGCCACTATCACGGCCACATCGAGCGCTACGAATACGCCGACCAGCTCGTGCACAATGGTCAACCGGTGGAGACCCGTGGCTACGTTACAGATCTCTTCACCGATGCCGCGATGGAATTCATCGACACCACCAAGCGCACAAAGAAATCACCCTTCTTCTGCTACCTCGCCTTCAACGCCCCGCACTCTCCGCACATCCTTGATACCTCACACATCAATCAGGCCAAGGGCGATGCACTCATCGAGAAATACCAGAAGCTTGGTCTGCCCATCCATGAGGCGCGCATTTACGCACAGGTGGAGCGCATCGACCAAAACATCGGTCGCTTGCTCGCGCACCTCAAGGAAGAGGGGCTTGCGGAGAACACCGTCATCGTCTTCATGAGTGACAACGGCGGCGTGAGCAAATACTGGCAGGGTGGCATCAAGGGTAACAAGGCGAGTGTCTATGAAGGCGGCGTGCGTTCTCCGCTGTTCGTGCGCTGGCCTGGTCATTTCCCCGCCGGTGGCAAAGTGACCGCCCAGACCTCGCATATCGATCTCCTGCCTACCTTTTGTGAATTAGCCGGCGCACCCTTGCCCAAGGATCGCACCATCGATGGCCTTAGTCTCGTGCCTCTGCTCAAGGCCGGTCGCGGCGATCAGCTTCACCCCTACATCTACAGCACGTGGAACCGCTATTTTCCGGATGCCGACGAGCGTTGGTCCATCAGCGATCCACAGTTCAAACTGATCGGCCAGTTCGGAACCAAGGTGAAACCCGACCCGTCCAAGTGGCAATTGTATGACCTCGTGAATGATCCGGGCGAACAGAAGAACCTCGCCGCCAAGCATCCGGACAAAGTGAAAGCCTTGCGCGCGGAGTTTGTGCGCTGGTTTGATGAAGTCACGAAGGGCGTGAAGTATGCCCCGATACCTATCCCGGTCGGCCATTCCAGCGAAGAGACCGTCGAGTTGCAAGGCAGCTGGGCCACGTTGAAAGGCGAGAAGACGGAGTATGTTTTCGAGGCTTACGACTGGGACACCATCGAAGGCTGGTCACAGCCCGGTGATGCCGCCGAGTGGCAGCTCGAGTTCGCGCGTGGTGGACGCTATGAGATCTCCATCGCCTATGCCTGACATGCTGCGGATGCGGGCGGCAAGCTCAAGCTGGCTATCGGCCGCCAAGCGCTGGAGTTTTGCCCGGACGCCACACCTTCCGGAAACGTTTTCAGGCGGGCCACTTTGGGAGTGATCAATCTGCGCTCCGGTCCGGCCAGTCTTCGCGCTGAAGTGCTGAGCGCTCCTGGCAAAGAACTGATGAAGCTCAACCGCATCTGGCTGCGCCGGCTGCCTTAGAGGATTTTTTAAACCGTTCTAAAACTTGAACGCCGGGATCTTCTTCACCAGTTCCGCCGCTTGCTGGTGGGTGTGGATGTCGCTGTCCAGTTCGATCAGCACCCACTTCTCCGGAAACTCATATGTCTCACCCGGCAGGATGGTCGCTTCGGGGCTCAGCGGTTCGATCTCGGCGAAGTTCTCGTTCCAATACACCTCCACGGAATTGCCTCCATCAGAGTAGTAACCTTTGCTGGAGTACGGGAAATATTTGATGAACAGCAGATTGCCTTTCACATACGCCATCCAGCCCGCATCACTGTCCGCGCCGATCTTGCTGGGCTTGCCTTTGCAGTAGGCCACCAACGTGTTCTTGATGATCTTCACGTTCTCGTGCTGCGGATTGATGCCGTCGTAGAAATATTTGCCTTCAGCCTCGCCCCGGACAGACCACTTCGCCGGGAAGCGGCTCTTCTTTGCCAACGGGAAGAATGCGAACCCGCCGCCCTTGCACAAGGTGCGATCCCATACGCAATACGAGACATTTGTGGCCGAGATGTTCTTGATCGTCTGCAGTACACCCAACTCACCATTGATGGGGTCCAACACCACATCACGGATGAGTTGTACCCCCGTGGCCTTGTGGGGTTCGCTTTCCACTTTCACCATCAGATCGCGCGGGGTGGAGCCGGTGTATTTGCCGATGAAGAGTTCCGTGCGCCGGGGGATGACCGGCGTGCGCAACTCCGGCCCGATATCTGACTGATGCCCACCGGAGGAAAATCCTTTCGGATGCGTCTCCAGAGTGCGGCCTGGAGCATCCGGGCTCATCCACATGATGTTATTGCCGTCGTAGGAAAACTCCATGATGCGTCCGCCCACTTCCGGCACCACCACGACTTTCACATCGGCATCCGGCGCTTCCAGCACCAGGGAATCTTTCCAGCCCTGATACATGATCTTGCGCACGCCGGGCACCAATTGCGGAGCCTCGGGCAGTGTCTGGGCCTGACTTGCCGTGACGGTAGTGAGAAAGGACAGGAGCAACAGATTGAATTTACGGCGCATAACGTGAGCTTTCATCGTCGCCGACCACTGTGGCGGAAGTTTCCGTGAAAACAAGTTTGCTATTTCTGTTTCAGCAATTCGATGGCTTTATCGAGCTGGGGATCGCGCTCGTTCAGCCAGTCATCGGGCGACATCGGTACCCGTATATCCGGTTGCTCGCCGAGATTCTCCATGGGCGTGCCATCGAGGCGGTAAACGCCGCTTTGGGGCATGCGCGCACTGGTGCCGTCGACGAGCCGCATGGACATGGTCCAGATGACATAGCCCGGTGTGGGCATGCCCACGAGTTTCGCCAGTCCGCGAGTGCGCATGGCATCCGGGAACATCTCGCCGTTGGAGAAACTGTGCTCGTTCATGAGCACGATCACCGGCTTGTCCCAAGCCCTTGATGGGCCGGGCTCCGGCTTGCCATCGCGCGGCTGGAACCACGCATGTTGCTTGCGCTCCAGCCAGTCGATGAGCGTATCCGAGATGTTGCCGCCGCGGTTGAAACGTACATCGATGATGAGCGCCTCCTTGCCGGCGATATATTCGTACACCTCGCGTTCGAAACGTGCCTGGTCATCGCGGCCCATCGCCGAGATGTGCAGGTAACCGATCTGGCCACCGCTCTTGGCTTCCGTTTCCTTGCGCAGCCGCTCGATGCGGTTGTCGTAGAGCAGGCTCTCCCACTCGTTGCTGCGGAGCGGGCGATATTTGACCGTGCGGGCGCCATCACGGGTGGGTTTTGAATTTACCATGAACTCGAAGAGCCGGTCACCCTTGTCATTGATGCCTTCGTAGAGCCCTTCACCGGGTTTCACATCGAGCCCATTGATGGCCACGACGTATTCGCCAGGTTGGATGCGGGTGCGCTCAAAGGAGCCGGGGGCGCCTTCCGGCACGCGGGCGACCCGCAGGCCCGGCCCTTTATGCCCGTAGTCGATCTCGAACCCGAGTTGCGGCGTCACCGCATTGCGGACGGAATTTGTCGCCGGGTTCACTTCGCTGTGTGAACTCTCGAGCTCGCCGATCATCTGGTTCAGCAGGGAGGCAAATTCATCATTCGTATCGATGGAATTCAGCAACGGTTCGTACTGCTTGCGGATGGCAACCCAGTCGCGTCCATGGAAGTTTGGATCGTAGAAGCCGCGATTGTAGGAACGCCAGAACTGTGTGAAGGCGGCCTTGCGTTCATCGGCCACATCCCGTTCCCATTCGGCGAGGAAGCTGATCTTCTCCGGGTTGGTGGCATCTGGCAGCTTGGCTTTGTAGAGTTCGCCTGCATTTACGAAATACACCGTGTTGCCGTCCTTGGAGACCCGTACGGCAAACCTGTTCCCGCCGGTGGTCAGGCGCTTGGTGGTCTTGCCATCATACGTCACCGACCAGATATCCCGTCCGGACAGGAAGATGATCAGTCCTTTGCTCGTCACCGTGATGTTGCCATCGGGATATTGCGTGCTGACGCGGCGGATGCGGCGCGTGATGTCGGTGAAATCGATATCCACCTTGAGATCGCCGTTCGGCCGCTCGAACTTGAGCGTGATGTCCTCAATGCGTGCCTCTTCCTTTTGCAAGGGCATGACGTAGAGGCCATTGCCCTCACGGGTGCTGCGGAAGAAGATGTATTTGCCGTCGGGTGACCAGGCCGGATCGCCATGGAACGCGTTGAGCCGGGTGACATTCACCGCTTCGCCACCGGCCGCGGGCACGACGAACAGATTCCACGAACGGCTTTCCGGTTCCGCGGCGTAGCAGATCCATTGGCTGTCGGGCGACCAGGAGAGGTCGCCACCGCCGATGCCGTTCCATTGCGGAGCGGGCAATGGCACGATCTTCTTCGCTTCCTTGTTCGCAAGCGTCAGCACATAGAGGCCGCCTTCTGCACCCGCCACCCAGAAAGCCATCTTCTTGCCGTCAGGCGAGAGACGGGTCTGGGTCACATCTTCCGGCCGGTCCCAGAGCGAAGTCACTTTGAGCGTGTCCAGTGCCATCTCGTACACACGCACGTTGAACTCACGATCGGAGGTGAAGTAGAGCTTCTTGCCGTCGGGCGACCAGTTGAAGTCCGAATCATCACCAGCCCAATCGGTGAGCCTCCGGGCGAACTCACTATTCCGCGCCTCCGGACCTTTGGCCTTATCCATCGCGATGGTCCAGATGTCCCCGCGCAGGCCAAAGGCGAACATCTTGCCATCGGGCGAAGGCTCTGCCTCCGTCACGTCCTTGGAAAGCGTCTCACCCCGGCGCGTCGTCTGCTTGGCATCCACCGAGACGTAGAGCGCGAGCTTGTTCGGTTTCATGGAGCCGCGCTTGAGAAGCCAGATGTCCGGGCCGTATTCGAACGCCACATCGGCGGACTTCGCCGCCACGCATGGCCACCGCACCGCACCGCCAGTAAAATTGCTCCAGCGCTTCCGTGAACCGTCCGGCTCGATGAAATAAAGATTCGGTGTGCGCTCCACACTGTCCGTGATCTTGGGCAAAGTTTCATTGAGCTTGGTGGTGCTGGGTGTCACCTCATCCACGGAGACGGCGATCATGCGTTTGCCATCCGGCAGGAATTGCGGCCAGAGCTGCTGAAACTCGTTCTTGGTCACCGGACGGCGTGATTCCGAGCCGACGTTTAGCAGCCAGATCTGCTCCGCTGCCGAGCCAGAGTAGCGCGGGCGATACCAAGGGAAGCCGTAACGCCCATAGAGAATCTGTCGGCCATCCGGCGAAAAGCTGGCCGCATCCAGCTTGGCGAAATCTTCCGCGTAACGTGTCAGCCCGAAGGTCTGCACATCGATGCCGTAGATGCCGTAGTTCGCGGTGTCGCGTTTGCCGGTGAAGAGCACTTGCTTGCCGTCCGGGCTCCAGCCGGTGGGGATGTCCGTGCCGCCATGCCACGTGAGGCGTTGGGCTTCGCCGCCTTCACTGGGGATGACATAGATGTCCCAACTGCCCTCACGCCGGCTGGCGAAAGCGATCCATTTGCCATCGGGTGAGAATTTGGGATAGGCATCGCTCTCTACATGCTGGGTGAGTGGAAGCGCGCGGCCACCTTCGCTGGAGGTAAGCCAGATGTCCCCGCGATAGACGAAGGCGAGGCGCTTGCCATCCGGGCTTAGCGCGGGCTGACGCGCACCGATGATTGGTGTGGGCTTGGGCGGCGTGAGCTGCGCTTGGGCGGAAAAAGTGAGTGACAGGCAGACGACGAGCGCGATGCGATTGAACAGATTCATGGGTGCCACGTGGAGGTTGTAAGCTCCCCGGGCAAAGCGGTCAAATGCGGAGCTAGCTTCTTTACAAACTCAGATGCCCCAACGCCAGTAAGCCGTAGTAGGTATACTCGCAGTCGAGATGGTCATCGGTCCAGTTGCCGTGGAAGGAGCCCTCAGCGGTCCAGAGCGTATCGATGAAATCGAGGCACCGCTCGCGGATGGGATCGAAGGAGACTTCCAGTCCAGAGAGTGCGTGGAGGGCGGTCGCGGTGGAAAGGAGATCGGGGATGGGTGCGCCGGGGATGGCCAGAAAACCGCCTTGCGAATGCGTCTGCTTGAGCAGCCACTCGCCTACTTGCGCGGTGATGGGCAGATGCAGATGACGCAGCAAGGTGACCGCAGCGGCAGTGGAATTGGTGGCGCCGAACTTCATACCGCGCTCATTGGTCCAAGCCCCATCGGGTGTCTCTAGGAACTTCAGGCATTGCACCACGCGCAAAGGCTCGGGCAATTCCACGCCGAGGTCTTGATACGCCGCCAGCGCGAGGAAGCAACCATACGCTGTGCCGAACTGGCTCTTGGGCAACGGATGATACCCGCCATCGCTCGTACGAAATTCCTCAAGACGATCGGCGACACGCGTGACGAAATTGGCGGGCCGTTGAGCGAGAATGTCCGGCTCTTGGTTAGCAAGCGCGGCCCAACAACGCGCCAGACAACAGAGGTGCACGAAGTCCAGCCGTTCACCACATCCCTGGCTCATGAGATAGGTGGCCACGGCATTCACCTTGATATCCGCGCGGAGGGCGAGCAGCCCCTCCAGACCGAAGACCGTGTAGTAGAGATCGCTGGTGCCGGTGCGATCGCGGAAGCCGCCATCGGGATTCTGCTGCGCGAGGATGAAGTCGCGCACGAGGTCGGCGGAGTCGCCCAAAGTCTTGGGGGCGACGCGGGCGACCTGCAACATTTCCAGACGGATGCTCATGCGTGGACGGAAGCTAACGGCACTCGGAATAAGTGAAAAGGGATAAACCTTCAAACCCGGCTGTTGTTGTTATTTTTTCGCGTTTGCAAGCGTTGGGCTTCCTGCAAATATCGCCCCTTATGAAATTCACCCGTCTTACTGCGTTATGTTTTGCGCTCGCCGGTGCGCTGGCGAATCAGGTTGTGGCCGCTGATGCCCCGTTGGTGTTCAAGGACCCCGCTCCGAAGCGTTATGAATTCACCGCCCGGGCCAGCCAGCTCGATCCCCGGGCCAAGGAGCATCCGGAACTCAATTTTGTCTTCACCAAGGACGGCAAACCGGCCGATACGGAAAAAGCCTCGGTAGATACGCGTGTCCGCCCGCAAGGCAAGTTGGTCATCTGGCTCATGGGCCACAACGGCGAACTCTTCAATCGCATCAACAGTTACGGCTTGCACGCCATCCAGGTCAGTTACGCCAACGGCTGGTTTGGCAAATTCGGCAACAAGTCGCCCGGTGCGGACGGTCAACTGCTCGGCAGCATCCGTCTTGAAGCCGCCACGGGGGAGGATTTCAGCCCCTTGGTGAACATCCCCAAGCCGGATGGCATGATGGAGCGCGCGTTTCAGTTCGTGAAGCACCTGGCCAAGGTGAACCCACAGGGCGGTTGGGATTATTTCATCAGCGCCGACAAGCAGGGTCTGCGCTGGGACCGGGTCATCATCTCGGGCGCTTCCCACGGGGCGACGACTTCGGCCCGTTTCGCCAAGCATGTGAAAGTGGATCGCGTGGTGATGTTCTGCGGCCCGCGTGATCAGGATGAGAAATGGCAGGCGCTGCCTTCGGCTACTCCGGAGAATCGTTACTTCGGTTTCAGCCATGTGCTGGATGGCGGCTGGACAGGCGATCACTACTGCCGCTCATGGGAACTCATGAGCCTGCAGAAGTTCGGCCCGATCGTGAATGTGGACAAGGTGGCTTCGCCCTACGGTAACAGCCGCCGCCTCATCACGGATGCAGACGTGAAGAAAGACGCGAACAAGGCGCACGGCTCGGTGACGCCCGGCAAGTCGGCCGTGAAGGATGCCTCCGGTAAATATATCCACGAAGCCGTGTGGCGTTATCTTTTTAACCAGCCCGTGGACAAGGTGGGCCAGCCGGTACCGCATGATGCGGATTGCCAGTTGGAACCGAAGAAGAAGTAAGTTTATGCCGGGCGTAAGGATGCCTGCGGGTGTCCTTACGCCAGCAATTCCGCCGGAGCGACTTCGATCAGATCGGCAAGATGCGTGGGAATGTTCGTGGCCCCCATCTTGCCATTTTCATCCCGTGTGACACAGACCACCGTGAGTTTCCCCCGGGCGATCTCGGCATTGTCCGCCGAGTTCAGTTTGCGGAACTTGAAAGTGTAGGTGAGTGACTTCGACCGCTTCTCGCTCACCAGCATGTGGATCTCCACCTCATCTTCGAAGCGTAGCGGCTGCTTGTAATCGCACGAGGCATGCACGCGCGGCCAGCCTACGGGCGGGTCCACCTGTTCCGTGACGATGGAGAATCCCAGCGAGCGGAAGAACGCATGCTCGGCCGTCTCCATGTAACGGAAGAAATTCGAGTAGTGGACGATCCCCGCCATGTCCGTCTCGGAGAATTCCACCCGGCGAACCGCTTTGAATTCGTATGGCATGGTGGCTGGAGGTTAGCTTGAAACGGGTGCGGGCTTCAACTCCGCAAACGCAGCGGCCATTTGCTGGGCCATCGCTTCCACGCTGAAAGCAGTATGCACGGTGCGATGTCCCGTCTCGGCCATCGTCCGCAGGCTGCGGGTATCAAGCAGAGTTTTCTCCAAGGCATCGGCCAGGGCACCGGTATTGGTGGGCTCGTATAAGGCACCGCCACCGGTCACCTCCACCAACTCCGGGAAAGAAGCCACGTTGGGTTGCACCACGGGCACGCCGGAAGCAAGGGCTTCGATGACATAGAGACCAAAAGCCTCCCCATACAGCGCAGGTACGGAGAAAACGCTGAGACCCTGGAAGAAGCCGAGCTTTTCCTCGCGAGACAGATTGGGATGAAACTCCACATCCCCGAGGCAGCCAGCTTTCTGGATGCGCGCCTTGAGTTCATCCACGAACGGCTCGTCTGAGGGCCCGCATCCACCACCGACCTTGAGCTTCAAGCCGATCACACGATTGCGTTTCTTGAGCGAGAGAAACGCTTCTACGAGCACATCCAAACCCTTGTCCGGGCACATGCGGGCAAAGTAGCCGATGACCGGCGCTTTGTTCGTAGCGAGCGGGGGTGGTGTGGTCGGATAACCGGTGAGGTTGATGCCGTTATGGATCACCTTCAGTTTCTCCGGAGGGATCTGCATCTTCTTCGCCATGCGGTCGGCGAAGTAACGGCTGGGGGCGATGAACAGATCCACCTCACGGCCACGCTTCGTCATCAATTCCCAGACGGCGGAACGCCCTGGCTCGGGCATGGAATCGATATAGGCATCTTCCCCCTGCAGCATGCAGACAACGGAAGAATTCAGTTCCTGCTTCATGCGGCGCGTGAAACCGATGAGCATGGCATTGGAAAGACTGATGACATCGGGGTGCGCCTGCGGCTTGAGATACGCGATCAACTCTTCCAGCTCACGTGCCTGGTTGCCTTCTTCGCCGCGCAGCATGGACATGGTCAGGTCCACCACATCGGCGGCCTTGGTCTTGGCGGCGCGACCGGAAGCGAGTTTGAGCAGCACGGGTGACGCCAGCAAACTGTGCAGCCACTTGGGAGCCTTGCGATACCACGCGGATTGCTGCTCCAGATAGACGTTGATGCCGTTGAAGAAAGTGGGCGTGCCGTTGCTCTCGTTCTCCTCATCCAGCGTCATCGGGAGATAGAGCGGGATCATGAGCGTGCTGTGCCCCTGCTTCCGCAACGCAGCCACCATGGCGTTATCGCGGAAACAATTCCCGCAATACATGCCACCGGCACCCGGTGTTATCTGCACGATGTTCACGGGCCAATTATCGGCCGAAAACTTTATGTGTCCAGCGGCAGAATGAAAAATACCCGCGCCTCATCCTTGCGGAGCGGTGTTCTGCTTGTGGCAACGGTGACGAAGATCAAGCCTGGGAAGGCTCTTCTGCCGGGTCGCGATGCACGAGCGCTGGCGAGAAGGCGGGCAGGCAGACGGCGATATATTCCGCACCTTCCGCACCGGGTGTGCTGTATTGCACCCACTCCCCTGCTTTGGTGATCACGGCCTGGCCGGCCATCACATCGATGTAGCCACCTTTGTAGAGCACACGCAGCATGCCCTTGAGCACGACCGTGAACTCATCGAACTCCGGAGTCTGTCCGGGTTCCGTCCAGCCGGAGAGACTGATCATCCGGGCGACGCTGATCCGGTCATCACTGGAATTCACATTACCGATAAATTCTTCGATGATCTTGGGGCGGTTTCCGGCGGCCTTTATGCGGGTGGGGGTGGCGATCAATATCGGCATGCGCCGAGGATGCTTGAGCGTGCGTCAGGGAGCAAATTGTTTGTCCTATTAATGATGAAATTCATTCACGCGTTCCATCAAGAAGACCGATGCTGTAGTGGTCAGCATGTCAGTATTCGATTTTTAGATGTCGTTTGTTTCCGTGGGTTGAGATTCACCACTCTACGCACGACCTGACCGTGAGCATTCCGTCCGGGCCCTGTCTATTCATATAGTCACTCAACCTTAACCCGGTAAGTCTATATGAGTCGTTTTACTTACGTGGCCCTCGATGTAAAAGGGCGGGAAAACAAGGGGCAATTGGAGGCGGAAAATTCACTGGAAGCGGTGACCCGTCTCAAGGAGATGGGCTGGTTCCCTACCAAGGTCACCGAAAACAAACCGGCTGACAAAGGGCGACGAACAACCACCAAATCTAGTAGTCGTCTGGATCGTTGGAAAAATCTCTCGTTCGGCACTCGCCGTATCAAACCCAAGCCATTGGCTACGCTTACGCGCCAGCTCGCCACAACGTTGGATGCCGGCATGCCGCTCTTGCGCGCCCTGCGTTTGTTGCAAGAACAGGAGACGGGTGGCAATACCCTGCGGGTCTTGCGGGAGATCGGGGAAGATATCGAGAGCGGCAATACTTTCAGTGAAGCCTTGGCGCGTCATCCCAAGACGTTCGACAAGTTGTATGTCAACATGGTGAAGGCGGGTGAACTGGGCGGCGTGCTGGAATTGGTGCTGAACCGTTTGGCGGATTTTCTGGAGAAGGCAGAGCGCATCAAGGGGCGCGTCATCGCTGCCATGTTCTATCCGGTGTCCGTGCTGTTGGTGGCCGCGGGTATCGTGGTCGTGCTGATGCACTTCATCATCCCCAAGTTCAAGTTGGTCTTTGCCGACCTGATGGAGGGGCGTCCCTTTCCGGCCTTTACCCAGTTTGTCTTTGATATGTCCGCGCGATTTGAGCAGCACTTCGTAGGGATTTTCGTGGGGCTCGTCGTTGGCTGGTTCGCCTTGACGCTGTTACGAAAGCTGCCGTTTTTCGGTCGCTGGTGGGATCGTCGGCGTTGGCGTCTGCCGGTGTTGGGTAACCTGTTGCGCAAGCTCGCGCTGGTGCGTTTCGCCCGCACCTTGGGCACGCTCATCGCCAGCGGGGTGCCTATCTTGCAAGCCCTGGCCATCGTGCGTGAAGTCGCGGGCAACCGCGTGCTCGCAGATGCCATCGATGCCGTGCATCAAAGCGTGCGGGAAGGCGAGTCGTTGACGGCACCGTTACGTGCCGCGCAAATCTTTCCGCCGATCGTGGTGGGGTTGATGGATGTGGGGGAACAGACGGGTGCCTTGCCGGAGATGCTGTTGCGGATCGCGGACACTGCAGAACAGGAAGCGGATAATATCATCGCAGCGCTGTCCTCACTGCTGGAACCCATCATGATCGTCGTCCTGGCGGTGATCGTAGGCACCATCGTCATCGCGCTTTTCATGCCGATTGTCGATCTGGGTAACGGGTTTGGCAAACCGGGAACCGAATAAGACGAAGCGGGTGCTGGCAGTTTACTGCGCCTTCTTCTTCGGCTTGAACTGGGCGGCGTGCAGGCGGATCTCGGCCATCTCTTTTTCGCTCAAGCGGCTTCGGGTCAGCAGCCAGGCTTCTTGAAAGTGTGGTTTCTTGCCGGTCTCCACCGCGAGGTAAAGCCATTTCCCGGCCTCGAAGTGATCGCGCTCGCAACCGCGACCTTCATTCAACATGAAGCCGAGCATGTACTCCGCCTCGGCATTGCCGCGTTCGGCGGCCCGTTGATACCATTTGAAGGCAGTTTCGTAGTCCTTCTTTAGTCCGCGCCCGTAATAGTAGAGTTCGGCCAGACCGTATTCCGACCAATCGTGATCCTGCTCGGCGGCGAGTTCATACCAATGCGCGGCTTTGGCGTAATCGCGCGGGATTTCTTTGCTTTTGTCGTAGAGGGTGGCGAGTTCGTATTGGGCCCAGACGATGCCGGCCTTGGCCGCCTGTTCATACCACTTGGCCGCCTGCGCGACATCCTTGGGAGCACCACCCTCCCCGCGCAGCTTTATCAAGGCCAGTTCATACGCAGACCATTGGTTGCCGTCTTTGGCCGAGATCTCGTACCATTTGATGGCTTCGGTGATGTTGGTCGGGGTGCCTTTGCCGTAGCGGTATAACTCGGCCAGTAAAGGTTGCGCCCATTGGTTGCCTTGAGCGGCCGAGAGTGACAACCATTTCAGCGCCTTCGCCGCATCGGGTGCTGCTCGCACGGAAGTCATCGCGGGTTGGGAGTCGGCGTTGAGGAAGGAATTGGCGGCTTCGCGGAATTTCTGAGTGGCAGTTCCCGGATCCGTGGGACTGCTGATGCCGTTAAGATAGAGCAGGCCCAACCGGTATTGGGCCTCGGCATCCCCGGCTTCAGCTTGAGCCAGCCATTCTGCCTCGGCTGCCGAAGGGGCATGGGAGATGGCCGGGCTGGCTGGCTGGGTTGTCGGTGGAGTCTGTTTCTGGTCACAGCCAGCCACTACCAGCACGCTGGCTAGGGCCAGCAGGCATCGGTTTAAGTTTTGTTTACAGCTGTGAACTCTCACACAGTTGGATAAGATAGGGTCTTTGAGCCATATGATGCAAGTTACGGTTCCGCTCGCTGACCAGCACCATGGGGTAAGTTTCCCGCTGGCCTCTGGCGACATCCAGTGCTACAAAGTCCGCCCATGCGTCACCTGAAACAGAACCTGTGGCTGTCCGGATTGCTGGCCGTTGTGCTGGCGGCCGGGAATGGCTGTTCTGTCAAGAAACTGGCCATCAACAAGCTCGGCGATGCTTTGGCCGGGGGTGGCACCACGTTTTCCAGCGATGACGATCCGGAGCTGGTCAAGAGCGCCATCCCTTTCAGTCTCAAGCTCATTGAGAGTCTCTTGGCCGAATCGCCCGAGCATGAGGGTCTTCTCCTCGCGGCGGCCAGCGGGTTCACGCAATACAGTTATGCTTTCATCCAGCAAGAGGCCGATGAGCTGGAAGAGGAAGATCTCACGCGCTCCCGGGAACTGAAGGCCCGCACCCGCAAGCTCTATCGCCGGGCCCGGGACTATGGTTTACGCGGTCTTGAGGTCCGACATGAGGGCATCACGGCAGCGCTGAAGACCAATCCGAAACAGGCCGCGCTGGTCTTCACCAAGAAAGATGTGCCGTATATCTACTGGACGGCGGCGTCTTGGGGTTCGCTTATCTCCCAATCAAAAGATGAGCCGGGCATCATCGCCCAGCAACCGATCGTCGAGGCGTTGCTGGACCGGGCTTTGGCGCTGGATGAAACGTATGAGGCCGGAGCGCTGCATGCCGCTCTCATCTCCTATGAGCTTTCCCGTCAAGGAGCGACCGGCATACCAGCAGACCGCGCCCGCGAACACTTCAACCGGGCCATCGAACTGTCCGGCGGCTTGCAAGCTGGTCCGTACGTCTCCCTCGCGGAGGGCGTGAGCTTGCAGGAACAGAACGCCAAAGAATTTAAGTCCCTCCTGGAGAAAGCCCTCGCCATCGATGTGGATGCGCGGCCGGAATGGCGGCTCGCCAATCTGGTGATGCAGCGTCGCGCCCAGTGGCTGCTCGGGCGGATGGACGATCTTTTTATCCCTGAACTCCCACCTTTGGAACCCAAGCCATGAAGTTGAACCGTCGTTTCCTCCTTAGCTCGGCGCTGGTCGCCGTGGTCACTTTGTTGTTATTGCCCGCCTCGGCGCAGGCCCAGAAAAAGGTGAATGTGCGCCTGGGCACATTGGTGCCGAAGGGGACGTCCTTCCACCTCACCTTGCAAGAGATGGGCGACCAGTGGCAGAAGGCTTCCGGTGGTAATGTGAAACTGACCATCTACACCGACGGCACGATGGGCGGTGAAGCGGCGATGGTGAGCCGCATGCGTTTGGGCCAGTTGCATGGTGCGCTGCTCTCTGCCCCCGGTCTTTCGACGATCGAGGAATCCGTGCGGGCGTTGCAACTCATGCCCATGATGTTCGCTTCGTTGGAGGAGTTCGATTACGTGCGTTCCAAGCTGGAGGCGGGTCTGGAGAAGAAGTTTCTCGATAAGGGTTTTGTCGTGCTCTACTGGGGCGATGCGGGGTGGGTGCATTTCTTCTCCAAGTTCCCGGCGCAACATCCGGATGACTTCAAAAAGGGCAAGATGTTCGTGTGGTCCGGTGACAGTGACAGCATCGGCGTGATGAAGGCCATCGGCATCAACGCCATCCCGCTGGAGCAGACGGACATCCTCATCGGTTTGAAAACGGGGCTCATCGATTCCGTGCCCACGGTGCCCTTCTATGCGCTGGCGGGCCAGTTCGACAAAGAGGCGCCGCATATGTTGGCCGTGAACTGGGTGCCGCTGGTCGGAGCCACGGTCATCACCAAAAAGGCATGGGATGATATCCCGCCGAATGTGCAGGCGCAGATGAAGCAAGCCGCCCTGACCGCCGGGGCCAAGATCAAGAAGCTCAGCCGCGAAGAAGCGCTGGAATCCATCGCGGCCATGGAGAAGCGGGGATTGAAAGTCACCAAACTCACGCCCGAACTGCAGGAAGAGTGGAACAAGTTTGCCGAGTCGGTCTATCCGCAGATCCGGGGCAAGCTCGTTCCCGCGGAGATGTTCGATGAGGTGCAGAAATATGTGAAGGAGTTTCGCGCGACCAAAGGCACCGCCAAATGAGCGAGGCCGTTCCCTCACCTGAGCTCGCGCCCTCCAGTCCGTGGCAACGCGGCCGTGCGTTCCTACGGGGCACAGAGAATTGGATCCTGACCATCGCCCTGGCGGTCATGATTTTGCTGCCGCTCATCGAGGCGGGTTTGCGCAAGGCGGGGCATTCCGGTTTGGCAGGGACGAATTCCATCGTCCAGCATCTCACCCTCATCATCGGCATGCTGGGTGGTGCGGTCGCCGCCCGTGAGGCGAGGCTGCTCGCCATGTCCTCGGCCAGCACTTTCCTCAAAGGGCGGATGAAAGCATTCGCCGCCATCTTCAGCGGGGGCTTCGCCGCGGCGATCACGGTGTTCCTCTGTGTCGCGGGCTGGCAGTTCGCGCAGAGCACCAAGGAAGCGGGTGACAAGATGGCATATGATGTGCCGACGTGGATGGTGCAGATGGTGATGCCCATCGGCTTCGGACTCATCGTCTGGCGGTTGCTCTGGCATGCCTCGGAAAAATGGAAAGGCCGGGCCATCGCGGCAGCCATCATGGTGGCCGTGGCCTGGTTTGCGGTGAAGACCACCATCGATGTGGAGAAGTTGGTCACTCCTGCACTCATAGTTCTACTGCTGGCTACGGTGTTAGGTGCGCCGGTGTTCGTCACTTTAGGTGGTGCGGCGGTCATTTTGTTCTGGGGTATGGATTTCCCCATCGCCTCGGTGCCGCTCGATCATTACAGCCTCGTCACCAATCCATCACTCCCGGCGATTCCCCTCTTCACCTTGGCCGGTTATTTCCTTGCGGAAGGCGGCGCCTCCAAGCGCCTCATCCGGGTGTTTCAGGCGTTGTTCCGTCCGGTGCCCGGTGGCACGGCGATCGTCACCTGTGTGGCGTGCGCGTTCTTCACCACGTTCACCGGTGCCTCCGGGGTGACGATTCTGGCGCTGGGCGGCTTGCTGATGCCGGTGCTCATCGCGGAGAAGTATTCGGAGCGAAACGCGCTGGGCCTGCTCACCAGTGCGGGTGCGTTGGGTTCATTGTTTCCTCCCTGTCTGCCACTTTTTCTCTACGCCATCATCGCCGGTAATGCGCGGGCGGATGTGCCGCTGGAACTGATTTTCCTCGGTGGTCTCATCCCGGGATTGCTGCTCGTGGCGGGCACCGCTGGATTGGGTGCGTGGCAAGGGCGCAAGGGTGTGACGGAGCGGCCGAAGTTCAATGGCAAAGAAGCTTGGGCGGCACTCTGGGATGCGAAATGGGAACTCGCCATCCCGCTCATCGCCTTGGGCGGTATCTTCGGCGGCATCGCGACGGCGGTGGAGACGGCAGCCATGACGGCTTTCTACGCATTCTGCGTGGAGACGTTTGTCTATCGCGATCTCAAGCTCACCAAGGATGTGCCGCGCGTGATGACGGAAGGTGGTTTGGTAGTGGGTGGTGTGTTGCTGATCCTTGGGGTCGCGCTGGCCTTCACGAATTATCTCGTCACCAGCGAGGCGGCCATGGCGGCACTGGATTGGGTGCAGGAGAATATCAAATCGCCGTGGGTCTTTTTGCTGGCGTTGAACATCCTGCTGCTGCTGGTCGGGTGTTTGATGGATGTCTATTCGGCGATCATCGTGATGGTGCCCTTGCTGGTGCCGATGGGCGCGGCGTTCGGCATCGATCCCATCCATCTGGGCATCGTGTTCCTGGCCAATCTGGAACTGGGCTTCCTTACGCCGCCTGTGGGCATGAACTTGTTCCTCGCATCCTACCGCTTTAACAAGCCGCTGCCGGAGGTCTATCGCGCGGTGATCCCGATGGTGATCGTGCGGGTCATCATCGTGCTGCTCATCACCTACATCCCGCTCTTCACCACGTGGCTGCCGGAGTTGTATAAGCGGATGCACGAATCCGGGGCGACGCCTTGATTCGGATATAGCGGGTTTATTGTAATCGCCTCATCGCCGGGTTTGAGGTAAGTTCCTTGCGTATAATAACGCAACTCGGCGGGAGGTAGTGCATGGCAACCGAACTTGTCATCGAACAAGACGTAGCTCTGAATTCACATGTGCTGGATTTGTCGCCAATAACGCGCAGGCAATGGCTGGCTTGGATGACGCAAGGCTTGTTGCTCATACCCATCTGGTTCTTGGGTATGGCAATGGTGGCGATCGATCAGTGGATGGAGGATGAGCCAGTTATTTTGCTGTCAATGCTGATATGTTTTCTGTCCCTTACTCTGCTTGGTTGCCTAGGTTTCGCGGTCGCGCTCGAATGGCTGAACCGGCGGGAAAAAAACTCAGGTAGAAGACTCGTCATCAAGCCAAAAGAGATCACTTTATACCCAAATCGGAAGTTGCCATGGGAGTTTATCCAAAGCTGGCATCTTACACCATTGGTCGGCAGTTCTGTTCACCAGATGCTGACTGTTGTTTACTGCCCATACGCGAAAGCACGCTATACTCGGCAATGGAAAATAGTCGTGATAGACTCGGCAAAGGCGGAAGCACTGCATGAATTGTTGCGTCAAAGAACATTGGCCGATCTGCCCGGGGCAACCTTGTTGCCTGAATTGCCTGTTCCCGAACCCGTGTCCTTGCCTGTCATTTTCGCGGGCATATCATCCATGGCTTGCGGCCTTATGACCGTAATGCTTTCAGCAGGAATCATGTTTGTGGGCATGATTTTCCTTTTGCTTATCGACCTCCAAATACATCCGGGCTTGTTCCAGTCACCGGAGGCCGGAAACAGTAATTTGATCGGTTTGTTCAGCGCCTTTGCAGATCTTTTTCACAGCAATAGTACATACGAACTAGGCTGGGCACTTGTCACAGCCGGAGGCTTCCTGCTTTTACCCGCGCTTGCTTTTTTCAAGTTGGGTGACTTGCAATTAAGCCGGAAGCCCTCTTCCTGAAATCACTTCGTCCCCGCCACCAGAAAATATCCGATGAGCAAACGGTTTCCTGTGCTGGTTTCATCACGCTCTTCCAGCACCTTGATCTTCAGCGTGTGTTTGCCGGGCTTAAGGCCGCAGGAGAGCATGGCGTAGCTGTTCCGGGCAAAGTAACGTCCGGGAGCGGTGTCGTTCTTGCCCTTCTTCACGCCTTTGGGACCGCCGTAAGTTTTGTCGCCGGGTTCATTCACACCGTCATCGATGGTCCATTCGAATTTGCCGCCATCCTTCTGCACGTTGAGGAACAGGCCGATGGCCGTGCCTTCGAACTCGAACTCCAGCTCATCACCCGGACCGCGCGCATTGATCGTGCCGTCCACATAACGGGCGAGCAGACCTTGCTTGGAGGGGGCCAGCACTTCCCAGTTGCCCGTCAGCTTCGCTTTGTTCGCGGGGATCATCGCTGCGTGCGCGAACTCCTCGCTCACGTACGGTGCGCCGAGCTTGGGCAAGGGTGAGGGCTTCGCATCGATCTGCGTCTTGAGGTAGGCGACGATGGTGTCCGCATAAATGGTGTGGCCGAGATCGT
>CAZRGY010000022.1:0-19286 GCA_964599715.1 uncultured Verrucomicrobiota bacterium
GACGGGTTGTTGAAGAAAGCCCCGCCCGGTGAAGGGCAGGACGTGGGGTGATCACTGAATTATACCACTTGGCAGAGGCGATTCAGCAGGGGGGGGAGGGGGTGTTACTGGAACCGAAACAACTCAGCCTTCAGCGGCTTGTCTCGCTTCAGAAGCAACGCCACCGCATCTCGCTTGAAGGCCTCATCAAAGGTCCGTCGGGTTCTCGGCTGTTCGTTTGGCATGGTCGCGTTCTCGCTCCCTTGCCCCTCCCGTGTCCACAAAATCGAGTCAACCTCACACGCCGAGTGTTCCTTGGGTGTTTGTTGAGATTTCACGTCGAACACAATGAAAGTTCAGAACTCCCCGAAATGAACATTTCCAAGAATAGCACCGCTTCATGGCAATTAACCGTCTGACAATCCTGCCGGATGCCTCAAATCTGGCGAAGTGCACGGTTTATCAAAGTATGTTGCAACGGGACTCCACCAGTATTTTGAGCCCCATTGCACCGGAAGTGGAAGCCACGAGCTAAGCCAAGCAAGAGCTCTTATCCAAGGCCAGAAACATGCGCACCAAAAGCCCCCCCCCGATAAGGTGCAGCCTGCAGTTCGCACCAGAGTACACATAATGCACAACTCAATGAGATACTGCGTTCCAAGCCCACATATCGAAATGATTGGGTTCAATCCACTCAACACGCAGGCGATCCAACCCAGGAGCGGTAAGAGCAGAAGAATCCCAAAGTATCCTGCGGGTTGGCACCAGCGGATTGTTTTATGCCATCTGTAGTAGTGCATGACAGATGCCCAAAACCCTCCAATTTGCGGAAATGTGCCGACAAGAGTGGGGGCAACGCGTACCGGATGGAGTGCGCGACCCAGATGGTAGTCATCGGCCAACTGTGCCCCCAGTTTCTCCCAATGGACACGTTGACGAAAGTCTTCGGCGCGAAAGAGTGTGCAGGCCCCAAAGGCAAACTTTATCGTGCCCCGCTTTGCAAGCAAGAGCACCCCGGGCAGAAACTCCAAGTTTACAAAAAGCGCGTCCAGCGTTTCTCCCCTGCAAAGGGCCTCCTTGATGCGGTAACCGCAGGTGACTGCTCCTACGTTTGGATCAAGCAAAATCGCGGTCAATTCCTCCAGCAAGCCCGATGGTGCAAGAACATCGGAATCCGACCATAGCCATAGTTCTCCTTGAGCATGCTCGGCAAGCAGTCGCTGCCATGCGATTTTGGGATTGGCACAGCGGCCCCCCGGATCGCCAATCACTACTTTTACATGAGCCATTGGATACTGCTGACGCCATCGAGCCACCACTGGCTCCCAATCTTTCATCTGGTTCTCCGGAACACCGATGAGAATCTCAGACCCAGGGTTGAGTTCCCGAACAAAAGTTTCCAAGGCGAACTCAGTACGGGCAAATTCAAGGGGTGATGACTGGTGGCCGAGTGGCTTGAAAACCGAAATGGTCCGCCCAGTGGTTGAGTCCTGTGGACGGACTGGCACCCTTGGACACGCTAGAAGGTGCCAGGCGATCACCCACCAAACTAGTGCGACGCCGCTCCAAATGATCGCAATGCAGAGGATGAAACTCACGTAAATGCGAGGGTTGATGTATTTCTGTTTTTCCTTGTTGGAAACCGTCCGAAGTTCGGTACCGAGGAGTAATTCACACGCAGCATAATGATCAACAGAGGGGCAATCCTTGACAAATCCATTCGACTACCGGATTCGGAGGACGATGCCTGTAGTTGACTCACCATGGCAATCTAAATACCAAAGGGCTTGTGAGAAGGGTGTTTTTCATCGCGGACGATTTCGGCCTGAGCACAAAGTGCAACATGGCGGTTGTCCGTGCCCACTGCGAAGGAGCTTTGCATGGCTGCAGCCTGATGATGGGGCAGACTGGAACGGATGACGCCCTCCGACTTGCACGCAAGACACCGACTCTGCTCATAGGGTGGCACCTGCATTTGTGCGATTCAAGGCCGCTTACCTGCAATCACTGGCCATGGGGCTCATCGCCAGTGCGAGCCGGCTGGACTATTTCGATGTCCCGGTCCGGCCGTGAGTTGGTCCGCCGTGAAATTAGGGCGCAGTGGGAGAAATTTTCGGTCTCGGGACTGACCTGTGCGTTTGTGAACTCGCATCACCACCTGCACGCGCACCCGTATGTGCGCCGCGAGATGCTGCATGTGCTCCCAGGGAAGTTCGCTGGCTGGATGCGGGGCGGGCGTATCTGTTTCTTTGATCAAGGGTTTCGGCCAGCCCAGCTTGCCCTGCGAACGGCAATGTCATTCGCAGGACCCCCCATGCATAACGGTTCGATAATAACCGTCAACGACACACTGTGGGGTGTGGATCGTCTGTTTTCCATGCGGGTCGATGAGATTCAGCGAGCCGTCACCGGCTTGACGGAAGGCCTGCATGAATTCATTTTCCACCCTCGTGATGTGCAAGGGGACGCAGACTTTGAAGCGCTCGTCGCCTTCCGAAAACAGACGGAGAACCCATGAGGGTGTGGCTTACAGCTTGGTGCCTAGTCCTTTTTGTCTCAGGCTGCATGCATCAGCCGCCGCCGGAAACAGCGGCGAGGCAGTTCCGATATGAGGCCGACACGTTCGCGTTCGCCAACGAAACCGTCTGGAAATACGAGAACGGACGCCATTTGCCACGCGCCCGTAGCAACAACACCGACGGCGATCGTTACACACATCACTGCTTCGTCATGGTCCGTGCGGCCGTGCAGTTTTGGAAATTCGCGCGATTCGACCCAAAGTCGCCGGCACCGACGACGGAGGAGTTGGCGGACCTGATCCGCCAGGTGATGAATGAAAGGGCATGGAAACCGGCCCTTCCCGGCACGAAGAGGATCGTCATCCCTGGTTTCGAGAACCTTCACGAACTTTCGCAGAAGCATCCGGACACCGTGAGAGCGCACATCGGGGAAAGCTGGCCCACGTACCTTCGGCCTGGGAACTTTTTCCTGCTCGTTCCGACAGCCTCTGGTTATCGGGAATGGACGCACGAGTACATTGCTAAATCGGTGAGGCAAAACTCACCGGTGCCACTCTGGCTTTACAACTTCCCCAGAGTGAACATGAACCACTGTGTCGTTGCCTTCGATCAGCATCACGATGGTGGGAAAACCGTTTTTACCATTTACGATCCAAATTACACAGACGGCCCGCGTTCGCTGACATTTGACGCTGCGAGGTGCCGATTCCTCATGGAGAAGACTTTTTACTTTCCTGGAGGACCGGTGCGAGTGCGCCCGGTGTTCTTGAATCGGTTTGAATGAGGGCGTGGTTCACACATGATGCGGGCGAAGAACAATACATGAGTTCCAAACTCTACGACGCAATCATCATCGGCGGAGGCCCCGGCGGCAGCACGGCGGGCGCGTTACTGGCCAAGGGCGGGCGCCGTGTGCTGCTCCTCGAACGTGAGCATTTCCCGCGATTTCACATCGGTGAATCACTGCTGCCCTACTGCCAGGAGTTTTTCCGTGAACTGGGTGTGTTGGACGAGCTTGAGGCTTGCGATTTCCCGCGTAAATATGGCGTGCAGTTCCACCTCGGCAACGCTAGCAAGTCGTTAAAGCTCGTATTCGGCGAGGGCCGCTTTACGCGCGAGTCGGTGACCTTTCAGGTCGAGCGCGCAAAATTTGACTCCATCCTGCTCAACAACGCGCGACGGCTTGGTGTCGATGTGCGTGAAGGCTGGCAGGTGCGGCGCTTCGAGGACAATGGCACAAGCGTGCGTGTGGAAGCCACCGACACAAGCGGGAACCCGCAAAATTTCGAATCGAAGTATCTTGTGGACGCCAGCGGCCGCTGCAACGTGACCGGCAATATCGAAGGCTTGCGCGTCGTTCACGAGAAGCATAAAAGGCTGGCTGTATTTGGCCATTTCATCGGTGTGAAGCTTGATGCCGGGACTAAGGCGGGCGACACAGTGATAGTTCGGTTGGCTGACAAATGGTTCTGGGTAATACCCATTTCGCCGATCAAAACAAGCGTCGGCATCGTGTTGGACAGGGACGAATTTGCGAAGCTTGGGATGGAACCGGCAGATGTGTTGAAGAAGTTTTTCACGTCCAGCCCTGTGATGCGCGAGCACATGCATACGGCAGAGCTTGTAGGGGCAGTCCAGACCACCAGCGATTTCTCCTATTACAACCGCCGCCTCGTCGGCCCACGCCTGCTGCGCGTCGGTGACGCCGCCGGGTTCATGGACCCGATTTTTTCAGCAGGAGTCTATCTCGCTATGTTCTCCGGCAAACTCGCGGCGCAAACGTTGGACTCGGTCTTGCAGAAGCCGGCTTGCCGTGGGCGCGCGTTTGCCCGTTACAACAATCGCGTCTTCGATGCACTGCGCTTTTACTGGGAAATGGTCGATCATTACTACACCACGCCGTTCATGGAGTTGTTCTTAGAGCCGCGCTCACTGTTTAGCATTCCGGCTGCGGTCAATGCCGCGCTCGCGGGCGAACTGTTAGACCGCTGGACGATCCGGTGGCGCATGCGCCTTTTCTTCTGGCTTGTGCGATTCCATGCACGTCATCCAATCGTGCCGCAAATCAGAGTTGAATGAGACATTCTGACATCATGCTCAGGCGCAGCGCCCCCGCAGATTGCATCAGGGCAGGACTAACCCCGCTTCAGGGGAATCAGGTCCTCTGGAGCTTGGGGAGTGTTAGTCCTCTTCATGAATTGAAGTGGGGACGACAATCCTTCGCTCGACGGTTATGAACCTGTCACGCTTCTCACTCGGCTCACTCGGCAAGTTTTGTGTCGCTGGCGCAAACAGAGCGACACTCCCCACAACCACCGTGGCTCAACTCGCTGGTAGCGTCCTGCTTGTTTTGAGCTGCCTGGCGGGCTGCCGGACGCCAGACCTTCCATCCCTCGAGCTGTCCTCCCTTGACTGGCAAAGGCGCTCGGGCCAGTTCATCTGGACAACAGAACATGGCGGCAAGGAAATCGTGGCCGAATTCAACCTCTGGTTCACGCATACCGGTCGCTGCTGGATGGAAGTCCACAAGGCCGGCCTGCCGTTTCTCAACGTGCAGGTGGAACCGGATGCCTGGAGGATCGAATCGGCCACCACCGGACGCTCACGTGTGCGGTCAGGCCCGCCTTCGTCAAAGATCGTGTGGCTGCAGCTCGCGCAATGCCTTAGCGACCTACCACCCGGCGACGGTTGGATTTGGCGCGAGAATTCGGATGGCACGTGGTCACTTGAAACCCGCCATACCGGCGAGCGCATGGAAGGTTTCGTGACACAATGAAGCGCCTTCTTCTTCTGCTGCTGCTCTTGCCGCTAGTCATGGGCCTCACCCGGCTGCGCTTCGATGTTGAAGTGCTGAACCTGCTGCCGGCAGATTTACCGATCGTTCACGGACTGAGGCTGCACCAGAGCCACTTCAGCACGGCGAGGGAACTGATCATCACACTGGAAGGGAGCGATGCCATTGCGGTCAAAGAAGCAGCTTCCTCGCTGGCAATGCGGCTTCGTGAAACTGAGAATCTCGCGGAAAGTGTCACATGGCAGCTGCCGTGGATCGAGCATCCTGCAAAGACAGCCGAACTAGCGGCGTTTCTTTGGTTGAATCAGCCGCCTGAAGTGTTCGGTGAAATGACCAACCGGCTCGCCAATCCACAGGCGGTCCTGAATGAAACGCGCGAGCGCCTTGCCACTTCCTTTTCACCAGAGGAAATCGCGCGCCTTAGCCGCGATCCGTTCGGGCTGACCTCACTCCCAGAATCAACCGAGGTTTTCGACCGCCTCGGGCAAAACCGTTCACTCTTCAGCTCTGAGGACGGGACTTTTCGCGTGGTGATCGTAAAACCGCGCTCCGAGCTGCACGGCTATCGCGAGGTTGCAAATTGGCTCGTGGCAATCCGCAGTGAGGTCAATGACTGGCAAAACAAGAACCGTATTTCGAACGGCATCCAGTTGCAATACACCGGCGGTCCGGCGTTCATAGGCGAGATAGCGACGACTATGGAGCGCGATATAATGGCCTCGGTGCTGGGGACGAGCGTCATTGTCGCCATCCTGTTTTTTGCGGCATACCGGCAGTTGCGAGCTTTGCTGTGGCTGCTTTGCCTGCTGGGATTAACCCTCATCGTGACCCTAGCGCTAGCGGGTCTCCTGTTCGGCACGATCAACGTTATTAGTCTGGGCTTCGCAGCAATTTTGATCGGGCTCAGCGCAGACTATGCAATTGTGCTCTTCGAGGAAACCTACCAGACGGGCTGGCGTTCACTGGATGTCGTCCGTCGGCACGCGGGACGGGGTGTTATCGGCGCAGCGATCACGACGGCGGCGGCTTTCTGCACGCTAACATTCGCCGGAATGCCCGGCTTGAAGCAACTCGGTGTCCTGGTGGCACTTGGTCTGCCTTGTGGAGCGGTTATCATGCTCAAGCTTTATCTGCCGCCATTGTTGAAGTCGCGGGGACGTGAAGATGACATTTCGCCTAACCATTGTGGTGAGTCCGGCCCATCACCCGCACAAACATGTTTACAGGGCGTGGATATGGTCGGTTGGTTAACAACCGCTTTCACTCTTGTTGCCTTGGCGGCGTTGTTCACCCTCGGCCTGCCGCGCGTGGATCATTCATCAGAACCTCTTCGTCCACAAAACAGCGAGGCCTACGACGCGATGGAACATTTGGGGCGAAAACTCCACCGCATCCGCGAACCGTTGTGGCTGCTTGTCACCGGCAAGGACGAGAACGAAGTGGCCGAGAGGCTTTCTCGATCAGGTCAAGGACTCAAAGCTGCGCTACTCCAAAAAACCGTTAAAAGTTATGCCCTTCCCGAGGCGATCTGGCCACGGTCTTGGCGACAATCCGAAAACCGGACTACAGCAACCTGGCTGGTGCAGAAGCGTGACGCGCTTGACCACGCCGCACTGGAAGCCGGATTCAACTCAAACGCGCTCGAATGGACTGCAGAGATGTTTGATTTCTGGGAGGCGGCGTCACGCAGCAACGGCGTGATGTGGCCATCGAACACCGTAAGCCGTTGGATTTTCGAACATTTCACCGCGCGCACGCCTGAAGGCTTTGTGGTCGCCGGCATATTGGATACTTCAGCATCCAGCCCGGAAGCCCTGTCGAACCTCAAGCGGAGCATGCATTGTGAGGGCGTGTGGCTAACCGGATGGAGCATGCTGGGCGAAGCCTTGTTGATGCACGTTCAGGATCGCCTTTGGATGGCGATGATTCCCATGTTCGGTGTGCTGCTGTTCATCTTGTGGTTGACCCTCGGCAACGTGGGCGAAATGTTGCTGTGCCTCATTGTGCCCTGTGCAGGCGTAGTGGGCTTACTGGCGGTGATGTCCGTCGCTGGCTGGTCGTGGAATCTGATGAACCTCACTGCGCTGCCGTTGTTGCTGGGCGCGGGGGTGGACTATGGCATTCACATGCAGCTTTCTCTGGGACGCCACGCGGGCGATGTGCACCTCGCGCGTCGCAAGACGGGGCGGGCCCTAATAGTGTGCGCGGCGACCACGATGGCAGGTTTCGGATCACTCGCATGGTCCAGCAATGCAGGTCTGGCCAGCCTCGGCAAAGTTTGTGCGACAGGCATCGGTGTAACGCTCCTTGCCGGGGTGGGTGCACTGCCGCTGTGGTGGGGGGCTCTGTTTTCAGGCATGGCCAGCAGCCGTCGACGCAATGCACTGGAAGTCGGCCATGTTCCAGCTAGTCAGCGATTGGAGCTTGGAAGCATTCATTTGCACCGCAGCATCAGGAACCCGTGGTTCTTGTATCGAGGCAGATTGTGGAGACTTGGTCTGGAAGTAGCTCGGGTGCTCCCCCGTAGGCTTTTTGAGTTCGTTGCTGTCGGTGCCGGACGGCTCTACTGGATGTCGTGCCCTAGTCGCCGTGAAATTGTGCTCCGGAATCTGCTGCCCTTGTTTGACGGCGACCGGCATCGTTCTGAACAAGCATGCGCCCGTCTGTTTGTTCACTTCGCGTGCAAGCTTGGTGATCTTTGGCGATTTGAGGCAGGGGCGCGTGTTCAGGATTTCTTCGACACCTGGACGGGATGGGAGGGGTTCACCGGAGCGCTCGCACGCGGGAAAGGCGTCATCCTGGTCACGACGCACATCGGCAACTGGGAGTTGGGCGCACCCTTGCTCATCGAGCGTGGCGCAAACATTCTCGTTCTTTCTAATCCGGAGCCGGATGACCACCTGACGGCAATGCGGATCGAGGCACGCGCGCGATGGGGAATTAAGACGATGATCATCGGGAGCGATCCCTTTGCGTTTGTCGAGGTGATCAAGCACTTGCAGGAGGGTGCGATAGTGGCGTTGCTCGTGGACCGGCCTGCCGAAATGTCGTCGGTCACGGTGGAACTGTTCGGGCGCCCGTTTCGAGCGTCTCCGGCTGCAGCGGATCTAGCACGAGCAACCGGCTGCGCGGTCATTCCGGTCTACATCGTGCGACGTGGCACTTACTACCAGTCCCACATAATGCCAGAACTGGCATATGACCGCGAAGTACTCGGGAGCCGTGAGGCGCGCCGGCAGTTCACCGCAGAAATCTTGCGTGCCTTCGAGCCGGTTATTCGGCAACATGCAGACCAATGGTACCACTTCATTCCGATCTGGCCGGAGGCGCAAGGGAAACATGCGAATCACGAATGGACACCGACTGACACAAACGGCAGGCGATCATGAACATACTTGTAGCGCATCTGGCGGTCTTCCTGTTGGCGATGTCCGCAACCTCGCCTCAGATTCGCGCCGCGGAGCCGAATGCCATCCTAAACCGATGGCTCGCCTCTCAGACGAATGTTATCACCTGGCAGGCGGACTTTTTGCAGACGAGAACATTGAGCACACTGTCGCAGCCGCTTACAACCAACGGTCGGGTGTGGTTCGCCGCCCCCAAGCGTTTTCGATGGCAACTCGGTGATCCGCCGGAGACTATCGCCATCCGACAACCACATCGCGTCGTCATTCTTTATCCGAAGCTCAAGCGCGCCGAGGAATATGCATTGGTTGCCGGCGGTGAGGGGATGTGGAAGGATCTTATGGAGTTGCTGGATATGGGATTTCCGCGTAGCCGTGCAGATTTGGAGGAGCCGTTTCGTGTGCTCTCGCTTGGCGAAGAAGATGGTGGACGTCACGTTTTGACCCTCGGTCCACGCTCTTCAGCATTTCGCAGAATGGTGGCAGAAGTTCGGCTTGAATTCTCGCTTGTTCCAAGCCGCTTGCTGGCCACGCAGATGAAGTTTACCGATGGATCAACTCTGAGGAATGATTTCTCCAACATTGTTGTGAACGCCGAACTGAGCGATGAATTCTTCAAGCTTGAGATGGACAAGGATTTCAAGATCAGCCGGCCTCCTGCGCGATGAAAGATGCACCGAATCAGGCACTGTCGCTTCTGCCGCATGGACCAGAGTTCCGTTTCGTGGACCGCATGGTGTCGCTAGATCCAGGGCGGAGCGGGGAAGGCGAATACAAGGTGCGTGGCAGCGAAATATTTATGCGCGGCCACTTTCCTAATGACCCGATCTTTCCTGGCGTTTTGCTGGCCGAGGCAGTAGCGCAGCTTGCAGGCATCGTGGCACAGAGTGATCCGATGATTCGACCGATGTCCGGACTGAGACTGGCAGCAATGCGCAGTGTGAAGATCCTTGGAACAGCGCGTCCGGGTGAAACACTCAAGATTCGAGCCGAGGTGACCGGGCGACTTGGCAACCTCGTCCAGGCAATTGGCTCGGTGGTAGTAGACACAAGAACTGTTTTGGAGGCAGCGGTCGTGCTGTCCGGCGGAACTGTATCACTGTCATCGAATTGCAAGAGTGACTCTGGCTTTCAACAAGAGCCCGTCTGAATTTGCAGGGTTGCGAGGTGGCTTGGTTTATCTGTGCCCAAGCGCGCGGAGCTCCTTAACCAGCGGAATTCTGTCGGGCAAGGGCTGGCGACTTCACGCAGGGGATGATTATCGGGTTGGAAATTGTCATGCGCTTGCAAAAGCTTTTCCGCAGCAGCATCTCAAAGGACAAAGCCACATTGTGCATGTCCATGGCTCATTCACTTGCCCGAAGAATTTGTGACAACAAACGGTGTCGCCACTCGGCGCGTGAGAGCTTCCCGCGCCGGTTGGTGCCGAGGGATTCCAGCAGATGCCAATGTTTGGGCATCTGCCAGGCTGGCAGGTATTCCAAGAGGAACGCTTTTAAGATCTCGATCGTCGCCGCTTGGCGGGCCACGATCAATGCCACTACGATTTCCCCGCGGCTTGCATCGGCGGCGGGCATTCCGAGCACGAGGCAATCACTTACTTCGGGGTGCGAGAGCAGAACGCGCTCAATACTCTCGGGAGAAACTTTTCTTCCGGCAATGTTGATCCGGTCGTTTGCCCTGCCTTCGATAAAAACCTGGCCACCGCGTAATTCGACAAGATCACAGGTGCGAAAACAACCGCCCATGAGACGTTCATCTGGATCCGGCCAGTAAGTCATGCCGACTGCGGCGCTGCGAACCTCGAGGCATCCGTCCATGCCTTGATCGATCATCACGCCATCCATCGGTGTTCCCGCAAGTGTTGCGTCCGTGCGGGGGGCTTCGCTGCGGTCATACGCAATTCCACCACATTCCGTGGAACCGAGGAAATTGTGAATCTTCAGCCCGGTCGATTCGTGAACCGCTTCTTCGAGCGGCAACGGTAGAGGTGCACCAGCGGAGATCGCAAGCCGGATGTTTGCGGGGATTGCACCCGCCTGATGCCACACACGCCACAGCGCCGGCACAGCGGCGATTGTCCAGTCGCTTCCAGTCATTGCCGCCCGACGCAAGGATTCGGGCAAAGTGCCGGTCGCTAGCACTAGCGGAATGCCATAAAGCAGCAGTGGCAGCACCAGATTCGAGAATCCGTAGGAATGCGCCAGCGAGATGAAGCCAAGGTTTGGCCATTCGCGGCGCAACCCCATCGTGCGGACAATCTGGTCTGCATCCGCTACCATCTGATTCTGGTTAAAGAGCACACAACGTGGTGCTCCAGTTGTCGCGGACGTGGTCTTGATGAGGCGGCAGGATGACGGCAACTCGGTCAACGAGGGTGGCGGATCGTTAATTTCCTGCGGACAAACCACGCGGTCGTGCCGCCATGCACACAGAACACTGATAATGAATCCGACGCTATTGCCGGTTGGAAATAAGACAGCTTCCTTGCCTTGCGGCCACGCCCTCGCCTCGGTGTCGAGCTCTCTAAAAGTCCAAGACTGGTTTGCCCCTAAGTCTGTCAGGGCTATTTGCCCGCCAAATTCCTGCATCACCGTCTGCCAATGATCGTAGACCATAACAGCTAGGAACTATCCTCCACGGGGTCTGTTGTGCGTTGACGTCGATAGAAAAGGCCGAAGAACACCGCACCGCAGACATTGACTCCAAGAGTGTAACCAAGTTTATACGGGATGCCGGTGTTGCTGCCAGCATAGATCGAGACATCGCGGCCTATTATCAAACTGGGAAACGCCGCAGGCATAAACGCACCATGAACAATACCAGACCAGAATCCTGCGGGCTGGCCACCCCAGAGTTGTTTGCTCGTGTAATCAATCGCCTGTGTGATTACTATCGCCAGCGACATGGTGAGAAGAGTGCGAACCAGCAGTCGGCGCACCAAGCCCGACCTCTTCGCTTCTTTTGCTCGTGTTGTCTGCGTGTTTTCCGTAGTGAAGAGAGCATGTTTTTCCGCGAACGGTCCACGCAAGCCGAATCCTTCGATTCGCGTGATCGGTCATTTCGTGAAGTGGCAGAAAACTACAGGCATCTCGCACGGGCAAACCGGCTCTTTTTCTTCTCCCACCCATTCGTTTGGTGCGTGCCCCGGCTTGTGGGCAGGGAACGTTGCCGGGAACTTACATTCCTTGACATCGGTGCAGGCGACGGTTCGCTCGGGCGCGCCTTGACACGCTGGGCGGCGCGGCGCGGCTGGAACTGGCGTGTAACCAGCCTCGATGCCTCACCGATGGCCTTGGAGCTGAATCCTGACGACAACGCAGTGCTTGGGGCGGCGCTGAATCTTCCCTTCAAGGACGGCTCGTTTGACGTCGTCATCGCGTCGCAGATGACGCATCATCTGGTGGATGACGGGGAGGTTGCACGGCATTTTGCCGAAGCATGGCGTGTTGCAAAAGAGGCGATTGTAATATCTGACCTCCATCGCAATGCTTGTCTCTTCACGCTTGTATGGCTTTGCGTCAGATTGTTGCGTTTCCCGAAGCCTCTGGCTCGAGATGGGGAAATATCGGTGCTACGCGGCTTCCGCATACCGGAATGGACGAAGCTTGCACGCGAGGCGGGCATTGCTGATGCACGTGTCTGGCTTTACTTCGGGACTCGCATTATGCTCGAAGCACGTAAACCTGTTGCCGGTTGACCACGGATCTGCGCGAACAACCGTCGCGTCCTCCATAGCCATTGGAGCCAACGGACAGCATCCAGGCACGGTTGAATCTTGCTCTGCTCCGCCTTGTAGATGGAGCGCACCGGTGCGAACACCACCCGGTGTCCTGCGGCCAGAAAAGCAATCAGCATTTCCGACTCGATCTCGAAATGTTTTGTGGAGAGTTTTAGTTGGGACCAGGTCTTCACATTAACAAGACGGAATCCGCATTGCGTGTCCGGAAGACGGTGGCCGGTCAGGCATGATAGCACACCACTCATAAAATGGTTGCTCAATCTCCTCGCTATTGGCATAGCGCCGGTGTCTTCCATGCGGTTGCCGACAACTGCTGCAACGGAATCCACGCCAGCCCTTTCGAGCAATGTCGGGATGTCTTCAGGCGTGTGCTGACCGTCGCCATCCATGAGTAGCGCCCAGTCGAACCCAAACATATGCGCCTGTGCAAGTCCCGCCTCCAGCGCAGCACCCTTACCCCGTGTGACAGGCGACGTAATTACCATTGCTCCCGCCGCTTTGGCCAATTCATTAGTGCCGTCGGTAGAACCGTCATCCACTACGATGATTTCAGGAAGGTGTGAGCGTGTCTGAGCGACGAGCAGGGCTATAGTCGCCGCCTCATCAAGGCAGGGGATGACGACAGCGCAGCGGCGTGACCAGTCCATGACGTCAGGCTCCGCTAACCCGATCCCTCGGCCAAGTCTTTTTGTTGTCCCAATATTTAGTTTGATCCTAGGTCCGCGGCGTTCTTACATCCGGGCACATGGATGCATCGTTTACATTGGATGAGGAGATGCTAGTCGCCACCGGCACCGTTCAGCAATATTGGCACGAACGGGCGGCGACATTGACGCGCGGGTGTTTCGGTAAAAATATCTTCGTACGCGGAGTAGTCGAGGTGTCAAATTTCTGCCGTGAGAATTGTTCCTACTGCGGAATGCGCCGGGATAATCGCTCCCTTGCGCGCTACCGCGCGGATCTCGACATCCTGACCGAACTTTTGCTGCGCCACCGCCCGGCGATACTGACTGACCTGAATATTCAGGCGGGTGAGGATCCTGTGGCAGTATCCCAAATCGTGGTGCCATTGATCCGAACTTTGAGACGGGAAACGTCGCTTGGGATTAGCGTCTGTCTGGGCACGTTGAACGAGACCTTGTATAAGGACCTCCAGGAAGCTGGTGCGAAACTATACATCATCAAGTTCGAAACCGCAGAGGAAGAGCTCTACGCGCGATTGCAAAGCCCCGGATCTCTGGCGGAACGCCTGCGCCACATCCACTGGCTGGCAGCAAACGGTTGGTATGTCAGTTCCGGATTCATCGCCGGACTGCCGGATCAATCTCCCTCGAGCTTATTGCTCAACCTAAGTGCAGCATGCGAACTGCCATTGCATGGTTGTAGTGTCAGCCCTTTCATCCCTGGCGAGGAAACACCCCTTGCCGACGGAGTCACTTGTTCGGCCGATCTCGCACTGAACTGCATGGCAGCATTACGCCTCATGCGGCCGGGACTGGTGATCCCCACGGTCAGCGCTTTGAATCTGGCAGGCAAGGGCGATGGCTACCGCCGAGGACTGCGTGCAGGTGGCAATCTCTGCACAATCAACCTGACACCCGAGCAATGGCGCACTGATTATCTGCTCTACAAGCGTGACCGCTTCATCATGACAGAGGAAGGCATCCGGAATGCGATCGAAGCGGAGGGGCTTGGGATTTCAAAGGAAAGCCTGCTCACCTACCTGAGCAGGGTAAGCGGCACGTCGGCAATCCCCCCCTCCATCACCGTTCCTACAGAGGGCTAAGAATCACCCTCTGGATTCCTCCGCGTCCTTCACTTCCCTGCATGGCAAATAGTCCTCTTTTGGCTCGTTCAGCGTCTGTTGCCTTTCATGTGGCGTGGGACGATTTCTTCGAAACCATGTCCGCCATCCTTCCTTCAACTCAAGTGTCATCCATCCCATCAATCCGCGCAGGATGATGACCGCGGTGCCCGTGCCGAAGTAAAAGCCGCCAATTAGGAGGCGCCGTCCGTCATTGGCTTGCCCCAGGACGCCCCGCCTGCGCCGATCAGCCCCCATGCTCGCGAGTCGCCGGTTGTAGGTGCGCATCCAATGGTAGAATGGCGTCGATGGGGCCTCGGCAAAGTACGGTTCGCGCAGCGCCTCTACGCCTCGCCGGAATGGTTGCGAAGCCACACCCAAATAGTAAAGTCCGATGTCCATCAGGAACGCCGGTTGCATCAGATCGAACTCGCCGATGTAGTTATATTTTTCACGGTAGATCGCGTCGAACCAGCGCTCGTAGCTGCGCGTGAAATCTGCGTTCATCGCGTCAATCTCACCCCTTACCACTGCGCCGCGCCGTTCCTTGAGAATGAGTTGCGTGGCGCTGTAAGCTGTGAAGCTGATCCAGTCAAGGCCAGGACTGTAAAACGGATCAATGAACCCGGCAGCATCTCCTACGATTGCAAAACCGTCGCCAGCGATAGTGGTGCTGCGGTACGGTAATCGACGCCGCCAGTGAACATCACCCACGATGGGTTGGGCGTCTGTCATCAACTCCTTTGCCACTGGATGTTGTAAAAGGAACCGCTTTAGCCGGTCGGCGAGACCGCCATCCGTGGGCCAGCTCACGAGCCGCTCATCGAACACGACGCCGATGCTCACGTCGCCTCCACGCAACGGAATCCACCACGCCCACCAACCGTCGCCCATAAGGTGGTTGGTGGCCGCACCTCGGACGCCGCAGGAAGCCTTGGCCCAATCGGGAAAGCGACGCATAAGGTCTAGTGAGTCGAAGTCCTTTACCCCTCGCCATCTGGCCCAGGCGGCGGTGGTCGGATGCCCGGCATTCTGTTGCCACCAGCCCTGTTGACGAGCGAGAGTCGCAGCGAAGCCGGAAGCATCCACTATCCAGCGAGCGCTAATCGGTGTGGTCATCTCGCCCCGGCGCACTAAGAGGGCACTCTGTCCGCCATGTTGCAGGTTAACTCGTTGCACGGTTGCTGGCCGCCACAGTTCGATGCCGAGTTTGACGGCGCGATGCAGCACTTCCTCGTCGAGGACAGCACGGTCCACAAGGTAGGCTGGTACGCGAGAGAGATAACGTCCACCGATCTCACTGCAATCCGCGATCGTCTCCGTACGTTCATTCGCATACCAAAAGCGCAGGCCATTTTTCACCAGATGAAAATGGTGCAAATGCTCGGAAAGGCCCAAGCAACGCCTCAAGAACCAGGTGCTGACCTCAACGGTGGCTTCACCGACACGTCGGTCGAAGACTTCAGATTTCTCTATGACAAGAATGCGCAACGAAGGCTGCTCGTTCTTCAGCATCACAGCCACGGAAGCGCCGGACAAACCACCACCAATGATTGCGACATCGTAGCAGGATGGGGCATCGCCGACTGTGGGCATGGCGTGATTATTCGCATGAGTCGTGTGAGGGCAATTCGATTTTCTTACAAGCAGGTTTGCACACCCCGCTATCGGATGATAGCCTCGCTTCAGAGACGTTCCAACTGGATGAACCCTTGGTTTCCCAAGCCCAACCGCCCAAGCGCCACGCGCCGTGTCGTTATCACGGGTTGCGGCATGTTGACGCCGATCGGCTTGGGCTGCGAGGCGAATGCATTTGGATTTCGCCAGGGTAATAGCTGTTTCCGACCAGTCTCTTTTTTTGATGTCTCCCGTCAACGCGTGAAATGTGCTGCTGAACTGGACTTGCCATCCGCCCTACCCCGCACGCGGTTGAGCCTGCAGCGCGAACAACGCCTTGACCGCGCTGCGTGCATGCTAATTCATGCAACCAGCGAGGCTTTGGAGCAATCAGGGTGGGAATCAGGCACCGGAGTGCCTGTAGTGTTGGGGACGACAAGCGGCGGTATGGGGCGGGGAGAAGAGTTTTACCGCGTGGCGGCTGCAAAGGACCACGCAAAACATGGCCAGCCTAGGCGTGTCATCACCTACCAAGCAAGTCATCAAGGTTGGGAATTGTGCGACGCGTTCGGACTTTCCGGACCGCTCACAATAATCTCCAATGCCTGTGCGTCTGGCGCCAACGCCGTAGGCCACGCTTGGGAACTGGTGCGTCATGGAGTCACGGACCGAGTGCTTGCCGGTGGATACGATGCGCTTTGCCAGTTGGTGTTCGCAGGCTTCGATTCTTTGCAGGCATTGTCCCCGACGATCTGCAGGCCGTTTGACGCGCATCGGGACGGCCTTGCCTTGGGTGAAGGCGCGGCAGTCTTGACGATTGAGACTTTCGATTCGGCCAGGTCCCGGGGAGCAGATATCCTTGCGGAAATCGCTGGTTACGGCGCAGCCACTGACGTGCATCACCTAACGCAGCCACACCCCGCAGGCGACGCTGCGCTGGCCACGATGATCCAAGCGTGTCAAACTGCGGGCCTTGCACCATGCGACATTCAATACCTTAATGCACATGGCACCGGCACGCCATTGAACGACAGGGCCGAAGCCGCCGCTATTGATCGATGGGCGGGCGAATGCGTGGAAAGCATTCCGGTGAGCTCAACCAAGGCCGGCATCGGTCATCTGCTTGGAGCAGCAGGCGCAGTGGAAGTTGCAATTTGCGTGCTTGCCTTGCGGGGGCAATGGCTGCCCCCCATGCCGGCCGTGCAATCGCCTGATTCAGCATGCCGGTTCCCTCTTGTTCGGGCAGCCGCTAACGCGCGATTGGAGCATGTCCTCACGAACTCTTTCGGTTTTGGCGGCGCCAACGCCAGCATTGTGTTACGGGGGTGTTCGTGAGTGCGATCGTCGTCACCGGCTTGGGGGCAGTTTCACCCGCGGGATGGGGAATGGAACTACTTAGGGCAGCCATCAAGCAGGGCGCAGTATTGCCTGCCGTTGGCATTGAGAGCCATCAACCAAGCTCAAAGTATCTGGCGCGCACAGTGCCCAAGCCGGATGTCCGTCCGGTCATTCTAAACCACCCACGTTTGCGGCGCAGCAGTCGAATTGGTCACTACGCCGCAGCAGCGGCGGCGGAAGCAGTCTCCGATGCTCTCATACGCCGTGGCCAGCACTACCAAACTCTGGGCATCGTGCTTTGCACCATGTGCGGATGTGCCACATACACGCGGAAATTCTTTGGCGAGGTGCTGCTTGATCCGATTACCTCTAGCCCGATTCTATTTCCCGAGACGGTATTTAATGCGCCAGCCAGCCATGTGGGTGTCCTTCTTCAATCTGCTTTGATCAATTACACATTGATCGGTGATGCGGGAGTATTTCTGCATGGTTTGGCGACTGCATCGCACTGGTTGATGAACCGTCGTGTCGATGCCTGCGTGGTGATTGGTTGTGAAGAAGTTGACTGGACCATGGTCGACGCAGTTCAACATTTCTCGGATTCCCTTGTGCTCGGGGAGGGCGCTGGGGCAATGGTTTTGGAGCGCAGTCGGGCGGTCGGAGAGGATATCCATATCTCTACCATCACGGATCCCATAACCTACCGGCATGAAAAGCAGAAATCCTCAGCAATAAGGCGGATTGCGGCACAGCTTTCGCGTCCACAAGGCCGGCCCCTGCTTTTCCCGGGGCTGACAGGGTCGCCACGGATTGATACCGCCGAAGCAAGTGCTTGGAGCGGGGTAGATGCCGAACTGCGATTAACAAAGCCGGTCATGGGCGAGGCGTTCTCAGCAGGAGCAGCATGGCAGTGTGTCGCGGCGATTGATGCGTTGCGTCAAATGGATTCCATTCATGCACTAGTGACTGTTCCGGGCTTGCACCGCGAAGCCATCGGAGCATGTTTCAGCCGGAAACCCTGAAACTCGCCATGCATCGACGCGTCATACTCATCACCGCAGCGAACAGTGAGATTGGCCAGTCCATTGTCCGGATTTTTTTGGCTGAATCCGCATCCAACTTCGTTTACCTTGGTGTTCATCAGCACAGCGATGGAGCCCAGACCATCGTGTCCCAGCATTCGGATCGGACCGCTCTGATCACGCTGAATGTCTCCAAGGCAGAGCACTGGGAGCACGCTGTGAAAACGATTACTGACACACATCAGAAACTGGACGTGCTGATCAACAATGCTGGAATTCATCACGACATGCTGCTTGCGCAAATGCCATCCGAAGTCTGGCAAAGGACCATGGACGTCAACCTGAACGGCGTCTTTCTGGGCTGCAAGACCGTGCTGCCGCCAATGATCTCCCAGAGAAGCGGACGCATCATCAACATCGCCTCCTTAAGTGCACTCGCGGCACCTGCAGGCCAGTCGAATTATTCCGCCGCCAAGGCCGGTGTCGTTGCCATGACGCGCTCCTTGGCCAAGGAGGTGGCACGGCTGGGCATCACAGTCAATGCGGTCTGTCCCGGCTACATAGAAAGTGAAAGCGTGACCTCCATGGATGCCGCCACGCGTGAAACCGCCCTTTCCAAGATTCCCATGAGACGCTTCGGAAAGCCTGGTGAGGTGGCGGCGGCCGTGCGGTTTTTCGCTTGTTCTGATTCAGCCTACATAACAGGCTCGGTCCTGACCGTGGATGGCGGTGTCTTGTAACAAGGGAAAAGTATGGAATTGGAACTCAAGGTGCGAATCAAGAGGATGATTGTCGACAATCTCTTACTACAACTGAAACCCGAGGAAATTAGCGATGACCAAGCCCTGTTCGGTCCTGGTTCGCTCGGCTTGGACTCTGTAGACGCGCTCCAACTGGTGGTTGCCCTTGAGAAAAATTACGGGCTCAAGGTGGCCGATCCCGGTGAAGCGAGGCGGGTTCTGGTTTCAGTGAACACCATTTGTGAAGCCATCAACCGAAATTCTAAGCACTAGCGTAATGTTCATGAGTGGACTGCCCGAACTCCTCCAGTTTCCTTCTCTGATCGT
>CAZRGY010000023.1:0-294 GCA_964599715.1 uncultured Verrucomicrobiota bacterium
ATGGGCGTGGTGCTGGCCCAGATGACTTTTGCCCCGGTCGCCTTCAAACGCACGATGATCTCTTCCAGCCGTTTTTCGTAATCGGCCAGTGGAGTGGCGCGATCGTGGATGCCGAAATTGAAATGGATGATATCCCATTTGCCATTGCCCAACCATATGTCCAGTTTCCGGAGGCCATTGGCGGTGGGACCGCAATTCTCGGGAGCCCGATGCACATTCGCCTTGCCCTGCAACTCAGCGCGTACGGCCATGGTATATCCACGCGAGACGGAATCGCCGATCAGCAGGACGCGC
>CAZRGY010000023.1:304-18729 GCA_964599715.1 uncultured Verrucomicrobiota bacterium
GTAATCCCAGGCATTCGCCGTGCCTTTCACCTTCTCGCGCTTGTGGATGGGGAGATAGAAGTTGCCCAGATTCTGTTCCAAGACCGTTTCCCAAGCCTGATGTTCTGGCGGCAGGGTGGCTTTCCATTTCTGGTAAGACTCATCCAGTGCCTTATCGGCTGCGGCCTTTTTCGCCGCGGCTTCGGCAGCATTGGTGGGTTCGGTGGCTTTGCTGGCATCGGCGGCGTTCAACGTGCAGGCTCCCCCGGCGATGAAAAACCCGACCAGCGCGAGGGCTGTGAAAAGCTTTTGGAGCGCGACTCTCCGAGTCGCAGCAAGGTCCAAATACTTGAGCAGTGTTGACATGTCTAAAACCTTTTGATGGTCGAGAGTTGCTGCGGGTCGGAGACCCGCGCTCCGTTTACGGCAAGGCTTCTCCACGTGCCGCTTCGAGCAAGGTGTACCACTGTTCCCGGGAGAGGTTCACAGTCAGGCAATTCACCGAGCTGTGGATACGTGCGGGATTCGTTGAGCCTACAATCGGTACGATCTTGCTGGGATGCTTGAGCAACCACGCCAGCGCCAGAGAGGCCCGGGTGATACCCATTTCCTTGGCCATTTTATCGAGGGCGGCCACAATATGGGCAGGCTCATATTTTTTCTGGCCGGGTAATAGACTGTGGGCGCCATCGGCGAGCAGACCTGCGCCCAAGGGGCTCCAGGCTATCGGTGTCATGCGCTGGGCGAGACATTGATCAAGCGTGCCATCCGTGAAGGCGGCGAGTTGCGTGAGGCTGATCTCCATCTGATTGCTCATGATGGGGAAGGGCAGGGCGGCTTGGAGCATCGCGACCTGCGAAGCGCTGAAATTGCTGACCCCAAACTCCTTCACCTTGCCGCTCTGGCGCAACTTGCTGAAAGCGTGGGCCACTTCATACGGATCGCAGAGCCAGTCCGGGCGGTGCAGTTGATAGACATCAATGGTCTCGACGCCGAGGCGTTGCAGCGAGGCATCGCAGGAGCTCAGGATGTAATCCTTGCTGAAATCATAGCGCACGGGCGCGCCAGCCGGTTCGCCGGGCTTGCGGATGCCGCACTTGGTGGCGATGACAAGTTTCTCGCGCAGGCCCTTCACTTCCTTGAGCACCCGGCCAAAAGCGATCTCCGAATGGCCGCTGCAATAGATATCGGCATGGTCGAAGAAGGTGAATCCGGCATCGACGGCGGCGAGAACGGCTTCACGGGCGGCGGCGTAATCGGCTTCGCCATTTTCGGCGATGCGCCAACAGCCATAGGAAAGCCGCGAGACACGGATAGAGCTGGGACCTAGAAGGATGCTTTGCATACGTTGATTTATGTGTGTAGTTAAGCTCTCTTAGGCGAATCCGAAAAGGGAAAAGCGGTGCCGTGATAAATAGATGAGCAGCAGCGAACAGTCAAAGCAGATACGTGGTTTTATCCCCTATATCATCGTGGGACTGCTTTTTTTATTCTTGGGACAGGTGATCGTGGGGGTGTTCACCGGGGAGAGCAGCAAGCCGGGAGTGGTCTGGGAACCTTATACCGAAGCCGCATTGGCGACTGCCCTGAAGCAGAACAAACCGATCATGATCTATTTCGCGGCGGACTGGTGCGGGCCTTGTCATAAGTTGCGGCAGGAAACTTTTACCGATGAAGATGTGCGTTCGGAGGCGGAGCGGTTTATCCGCTTCAAAGTAGACCTGACGAAACCGGAGGGTGAACATGCCAAAGCGGGTGAGAAGTATGCGGTAAGTGCTTTGCCGACGGTGGTTTTCCTAGGAGCCGATGGCAACGAGCGCATCCGCATCCGCTTGATGGGTTTTGAGGAGGCAGCACGTTTCCGGCAGCGCATGAAGGCCGTGCCCTGATCACCCTTCCGCTTGTGTTTTTGTGGCTGTGCGGCAAGCTGCGGCGCGTTGAACACGAACCGGCTTAAAGCGATCTTCTGCTCGCGCGGTACCCTGGCGATTCTGGTGGGGGCGGCGCTATCGCTGGCATTTCCGCTGGCGCACTTCGTGGTGCTGGCGTGGATATTGCCCGGATTGGCCCTGCTGGTGTCGTCTGGTGCAGCGACGGGCAAACGACGTTTCCTCTACGGCTGGCTGTTCGGCTTGGGTTTCAATCTGGCTTCGCTCTATTGGCTGTGGTTCATCCCGGTGACGTTTTTTCCCATCTTAGGCTGGCTGGCCTTGTCGGCATGGCAGGCACTTTATTATGCGGTGTGGGTGTGGCTCTGTCTGCAGCTGGCCCCGGAAGGATTGTTTCATTCTCAGAAGAATGAGCAGGGCATCGGCTCTGCCTGGTATCAGCGGGCTTTGTGGGCACTTTTGTGCGCGGCCATCTGGGTGGCACTGGAGATGATCATGGCGCGGGTGCTCAGCGGCTTCCCTTGGCTCACGCTCGGCGTCTCGCAATACCGGATGACGCCGCTTATCCAGATCGCTTCATTCACAGGCGTGTATGGCGTGTCTTTCCTGATTGTCTGGTTTTCGGTGTCGTTACTGAACGCGATCCACATCATCCGCCAGCGGCAGATCCGCATGTGGTCCTGGCTGGGGGAGATGGTTTTGCCGTTTTGTGCGGTATTGTTCGTTTGCTTCGCCGGTCTGGATTTAATGTTGGGTTCACCAGTGAATTCGGTGCAGAAGACGGTGAAGTTCGCACTGATCCAGCCGAGTATCCCCCAGACGGTGAAGTGGGATGCAGAGCAGAATAAGATCGCCTTTGAAAAGGTGCTAACGCTCTCCCGGCTCGCGTTGGAAACGAAACCCGATGTGTTGCTCTGGCCGGAGGCGGCTACGCCGGGTCTGTTGCGCTACGATGAAGAACTCTTGCGGACCGTCACCCAACTGGCCGCCCAGCATAAGGCATGGATCATCCTCGGCGCTGACGATGCTGAGGCGAATACGGCCACGCCTGACCCGAATGACGGGTTGTATTACAATAGCAGCTTTCTGGTGTCCCCCGAGGGCGGCATTGTGGCCAAGCAGGACAAACAGCGGTTGGTGATCTTCGGTGAATACGTCCCTTTGGCAGATGTGCTGCCGTTCTTGAAATGGTTTACCCCGATCGATGGCGGGTTTACTCCCGGCAAAGACCGGACGCCTTTTGAACTGAAGGAACTGGGCATCCGGACCTCCATCCTCATCTGCTTTGAGGATATCTTCCCGCATTTTGTGCGGCAGGGGGTAAGTGATGATGTGAACTTGCTCATCAACCTCACGAACAATGGCTGGTTCGGGGAGAGCGCGGCGCAGTGGCAGCACGCGGCCAATGCGATGTTCCGGGCGGTGGAAAACCGGCGGACCTTGATCCGCTGCTCGAATAACGGCCTGACCTGCTGGGTGGACCCCTTGGGACGTCAAACTATCTCGAATTTCGGGGATGGGGATGTCTATCGGAAAGGGTTCGATGTGCTGGAGGTACCCATCCTGCAGTTACCCACGACCTTTTACACCCGGCAGGGGGATGTCTTTGGCTGGGCCTGTGTAAGTGCCTTGCTGGCCACCTTGATGGCCTTGTGGCGGAAAAAGAATAAATCTTGAAACCAAACGGCCACCCGATAGCGTCTAGCCCCACAGAACAGTCAAACAACACCGAAAATGAAATCTCTCAAATCCCTTGCTCTCGTTGCTGCCCTCAGCTTCATCCCGACTTCCATGGCCCTGGCCGAAACTACGGTCAAGCTCAGCAACGTTCATCTCTGCTGCGGCAGCTGCGTGAAAGGCATTGAAGCCTCCGTCGGCAAGGTGGAAGGCGCCAAAGTCGTGGCCGACAAGGATGCTGGCACGGTGACTATCACGGCTCCTGATGACGCGATCGCCAAGAAGGCTGTCAGCGCAGTGGGTAACGCTGGTTACTACGGCAAGTCTGATAACGCCAAGATCAAGCTGGGCGCGTCCAAGGCTTCTGACGAGAAGGTCGAATCCGTGAAGGTCACGGGTCTGCACCTCTGCTGTGGCAAGTGCGTGAAGGCGTTTGATGCCGCGGTCAAGAAGGTGGACGGCGTGAAGAGTCACGACGCTGCTGACAAGGCCAAGTCCGCCACGGTCACCGGCAACTTCAGCCCGAAAGCGCTGATCGCCGCCCTGAACGAGGCCGGCCTGAATGCCAAGGTCCCGGCTCCGAAGAAGTAGGATTTCCTTAATATTTCACGAAAAGCCCGGACGACCCGTCCGGGCTTTTTCCATGTCAGGGAAGGATTATCGCCCCGTGCTTTGGTTGCCGTAACCGGATTGTAACTTTCGACATTGGCGGGGCGGGGTATCCTTGGCACACTGGTTTTTGCTTTAACTATCTGGGTATGAGCGGGAAATACGGTCCACAACATTTTATCAACCGTGAGCTGAGCTGGCTGGAATTCAACCAGCGGGTGCTCGATGAAGCTTTGTATCCGGGTAATCCGTTGCTGGAGCGGATCAAATTCTTCTGCATCACGAGTTCCAATCTGGATGAGTTCTTCGAGGTGCGCGTGGCCGGACTGAAGCAGCAGATCGAGTCCAGCGTGGTCACCCGGAGCATTGACGGACGGACGGCATCCGAGACCTTCCGGGACGTATCCAAACGGGTCCGGAAAATGGTGCAGGCCCAATATAAGTGCTGGCGGGAACAATTGATGCCTGAGTTGGCCTCCGTGGCCAAGATTCGCTTTCTGGATATCAAGAAGCTGGATAAGGCGGATGCCGCTTGGCTGGAGGATTATTACCACACCAAGGTGCGCCCGGTGCTGACCCCCTTGGGCTTGGATCCGGCTCATCCTTTTCCGCAATTGTTGAACAAGTCGCTCAACATCATGGTGCAGTTGGAGGAGTCCCGTCATGGGGAGTTGCGCACCCGGATGGCCATTGTGCAAGTGCCCCGCATCCTGCCTCGTTTGGTGCGTCTGCCCCGGCAGGATTCCCGGCAGGATTTTATCTTTCTCGGCAAACTCATCGGGCATTTTCTGAGCGATCTTTTCCCCGGCAACCAGTTGCTGGGCCACTGGCTCTTTCGGGTCACCCGGAACAGTGAGCTGTATATCGATGAGGAAGATTCATCCAGCCTCTTGAAGGCGGTGGAGAACGAGTTGCACAACCGGCGCAAAGGCGCGGCCGTGCGATTGGAGGTCGAGACAGAGTGTCCGCCGGAGATCCGCAATCTGCTGACGGACGTGCTGAATCTGGAGGAGGAGGATGTCTATGTGATCGACGGGCCGCTCAACCCGACGCGGCTCATGACGATCTATGAGGGCGATCACTCCCCGGAGTTGCGCGATGCGCCAGTGGTGGCGCCCGTGGCCGCCTTGCTGAAGAATCAGGATGATATTTTCGCGGCCATCCGGGAGCGGGATATCATGCTGCATCATCCGTATGAGAGCTTTGACAGCGTGGTGGATTTCCTGAACCAGGCAGCGCAAGACCCCAAGGTGCTGGCCATCAAGATGACGCTGTATCGCACGGGTGGTGATCGCCGGGTCGTCGGTCCGCTGATGGATGCGGTGCGCAACGGCAAGCAAGTAACAGCGGTGGTGGAGCTTAAGGCGCGTTTTGACGAGGCGAACAACATCGAGTGGTCGCGTCGCTTGGAAGAAGCCGGGGTGCATGTGGTGTATGGTCTCGTGGGCTACAAGATCCATTGCAAGACCTGCCTGATCGTGCGGAATGATGACGATGGCATCCGCCGTTACGTGCATCTCTCCACGGGCAATTACAATGCCACGACTTCGCGCTTTTACACGGATATCGGCCTGCTGACCTGCCAGCCTGACTTTGGCGAAGATGCCACGAACCTCTTCAACCTATTGACTGGTGTGTGTCAGTTCCCAGGTATGCGGAAGTTCCTCATGGCTCCGTTTGAATTGCATGACACCATCATACGCCTGATCAAGCGGGAGACCGAGAATGCGCAGAAAGGTTTGCCCTCACGTATCATCGCCAAGATGAATTCACTGGTGGACCCGGAGGCGATCCGGACGATGTATGAAGCCTCCCAAGCCGGGGTGCAGATCGATTTGATCGTGCGTGGAATCTGTTGCTTGCGCCCGCAGATGAAAGGTGTGAGCGACAACATCCGGGTGCGGAGCATCGTGGATCGTTACTTGGAGCACAGCCGCATATTCTACTTTGAGAATGCCTGCCAACCCGAGGTGTTCGTGGGCAGTGCTGATTGGATGCCGCGTAATTTCTTCAGCCGTATCGAGGTGGTGTTCCCGATCGAGGACGGGCGTCTGCGCGCACGTGTCATCGATGAGATGCTGGCCTTGCCGCTGGCGGACAATCTGAAGGCGCGGCAGTTGCAGACTGATGGCACGTATCGTATTCCGCCTCTGCTAAAGGACGAGGTGGGACGCCGAAGCCAGATGGATTTCATCGAGCAGGCCAAGGGCAAGAAGAACGGCAGCAGCAAGGTGGCCAAGACGAAATATCCGCAGGTGCGGGTGAAGCCGAGCCCGCATAAATAAGCAGGCGTGGCTTATACTTCAGGCAAGCAGCACGCCCTCCAATTGCAGCAGGCGCAATTTCCATTGTCGTCCACCGCTGAACCCGCCCAGTTTGCCATGAGCTGCCAAGACGCGGTGACAGGGGATGATCACGGGTATGGGGTTGGCACCGCAGGCAGTGCCGACGGCGCGTGAGCCACCTGGTTTCCCCAAAGCTTCCGCCAGTTCCCCGTAAGTGCGCGTGCTTCCCAGTGGGATGGCCAGCAATTGCCGCCAGACTGCCTGTTGGAATTCGGTTCCCCATGATAAATCCAGGGGCGGCAAATTTTCTGGAACTTTTCCTTTCGTCAAAGCGAGGAGTGCTTGAGTGGTCAACTGCTGCCAGCGAGCGAGTTCGGTTGCCGAAGGTGCTGAGAGATCGGGAGGTGCTGGATGAGCCTGTCCGGGGAAGTCTAAACCTGCCAAGCCCTGATCTGAAAAAAGGGCGCGAAAATCGCCGAGCGGGGTGGCGATATGGCAGATGGATTCCATCAGTCGCGAGAGCCGAGGATAAGGTATGCCAACACAATCAATACGAGGATGATCGCCAGGATCAAGGTTAGAGGCATACTACTTGAGTTTTACGTAGTGGCCTATGACGAACCAGAGCAGCAACACCAATAATACCGTGACCGCGATAAAGCGGTTGCGTGCTACCCGGCTTTCATAGCGCAGGGGACGAAGGCCGTGGATGCTGCCAGCGGCCAGATAATTGATAAGCTTGGGACTGGAGGCCGGCGGGCCGTAGAAGTGATTCCGGATGCGCCGCCAGAGCGCGGTCAGGTCGTATTTGCGGACACCCAGATCGTTGTAATGGGCGCTGGTATTCTCCGGGTCAGCAGACTTGGCGACCTTCTGGAAATCCACTTTCTCAAAGACCGGATCATGCACCGGATTGGCCGGGCGTGCCGGGATGGAACTGCTGGCAGTTGGGCGGACGGTGGGCTGAACGGCCGGACGCGCGGTTTGCTTGCGCGCGTTCAGCTTCTGTATCTCCGCCTCCAGTTCGGCGATCTCCCGCGAAAGTTTTTTCGCGCGATCGGTCAGCGGATCAGGCTTTTTCTTAAGCCACGGCATGCGACAGATGATTTAGCGGAACAACAAAACCAGCACACCGATCAGCACTACCAAGGCGATGGGCCATGTCAACGCAAAGCCCAAGCGGCAGAGCTGCCCGAAATTTTGAGTAGGAAACATTGTGTTGGGCACCTTGCCTGGTCCGCTAACTGGTGAACCGTCCTCATTGGACTGCAACGCCTGATCGAGCACTGTCCATTTCAAGCGGGCGGAATTCCACTCCAAGCGGGCGTTCTCAATGGTGGTGAGCGCGCGGGTGAGTTCTATGTTCTCATTCTCCTGAGTCCATAATTCGTCGTTGAGGGCCATGACTTTGTCTTGGGCTTCGCGCAGTTCGGCCAGGGATTTGGCCATCTGTTCGGCCTCCCGGCGAACAGCGAACTCAGCTTCTTCCAGTAGTACGACGCCACGGGTCAGGTGATTCGTCATCTCTTCGCGGCCCGTCTGGTATTCGATCTTACGGCGGCGGAGTTCTTCGATCTGGGAGCGCTTTCGCTCCAGCTCTTCCTGTTCCCGCTTGAGCTGGTCGATCCGTTGTTGGGTGTCGGATACTTTGCCTTCCAATTCTTCGCGAGTGGAGGGACGGCTGGCGGCACCGGGTGCCGGAGAATAGCCAGCCTTTTGCGACGATTGAAAGTCGGTATCCACAAAGTCTGAGCCGTCAAATTCTGCTGCCATGGATGCAACTTAGTCACGCGCCGCGCCGCTGTAAAGGGAGACGCTCAATTTGCTGGCAAGAAGTCTTGGATAGGTCTACTTTTGCACGGTCAATTCCCAGTCCTAACAGTCAACAGACATGAAATACTTAGCTGCCATCTCCCTCGTAGGCGGATTACTGCTGACCGGTTGTTCGCCCTCCGGTCCTGCGCCTGAAGCCAATAACTCGTCTGCGGGTGTCTCTGCTTCGGCACCAGCCCCGGCTGCTCCGGCTGAGGTGCCGGCTCCGGTGGTTGCCGCAACGGCCAAAGAGTATTCCTGGCCGCAATGGCGTGGGCCGAATCGCGACGATGTCACCCTGGAAACGGGATTGCTCAAAGAATGGCCGGCGGAAGGCCCCAAACGCCTGTGGCTTAATCAAGATGCGGGCTTGGGCTATGCCGGCTTCGCGATTGCAAAAGGCAAGCTTTTCACCATGGGGGCGTGGGACCAGGAGGAGTTTCTGATCTGTCTGGATGCGAACACCGGCAAGGAGCAGTGGAAGACTCCGCTTGGCGGGCGGCTGGCCAATAAATGGGGTGATGGTCCCCGGGGTACGCCCGCAGTGGATGGTGACATGGTCTATGCCTTGGGCGGCGACGGTACACTGGTCTGTGTGAGTTTTGCTGATGGCAAGCAGCATTGGAAAATCACGATGAAGGAACTGGGTGGCAAGACCCCGACCTGGGGTTACACGGAGTCCGTGCTGGTGGATGGGGATAAGGTGCTTTGCACGCCTGGCGGCAGCAAGGGCACCATGGCCGCGCTCGACAAGAAAACCGGCAAGTTGGTCTGGCAGACTACTGAGTGGACGGAAGGCGCGCATTATTCCTCCATCGTACCGACGGACCTGAACGGCAAACGGCAATACATCCAGCTGGTCATGAATACGTTGGCGGGGGTGGATGCTGAGACCGGCAAGGTTTTGTGGCGCTCGCCTTGGCCACCAGGCAAGACGGCGGTCATCCCGACGCCAATCGTCAAAGACAACTTCGTGTATATCACCTCAGGCTACGGGGCCGGTTGCAAACTGGTGAAAGTGGGGCCGGATAACTCCGTCACCGATGTTTATGAGAACAAGGTCATGAAGAATCATCATGGCGGTGTGGTGTTGGTTGGGGATTACCTCTATGGCAACTCCGATGGTCCGGGATTGGTCTGTCAGGACTTCAAGACCGGTGAGGAAGTCTGGTCCAGCCGCATGATGGCCAAGGGGGCGGTGAGCTATGCTGATGGCATGCTCTACTGCTTGGAAGAGGGTTCGGGCACCTTGCGTCTGGTAGAAGCCACGCCCAAGGGCTGGAACGAGAAGGGCAGCTTCAAGCTGGAGCCGCAGACGACCCAGCGGAGTCCACAGGGTCGCATCTGGACGCACCCGGTCATCTGCAACGGCAAACTATACCTGCGCGATCAGGAGATCATTCTCTGCTACGACGTGAAGAAGTAAGTTCGCGCCCGAAGTTTCAGATGGCCGGTGGATGCCAAGGTATCCGCCGGCCATTTTTTATGCGCCGGCCATCGTCAGAAACTCGGCCTCATCGATGATCTTCACACCCAGCTTTTGCGCTTTCTCCAGCTTGGAGCCTGCCTCTTCACCGGCGAGCACGTAATCTGTCTTCTTACTTACGCTGCCACTGACCTTGCCGCCAAGGGCTTCAATTTTCGCCGCAGCTTCCTCACGTTTCAGGGTGGGCAGGGTTCCGGTAAGCACGAAGGTTTTGCCTTTGAACGGGCCGCTCGGCGGGGCGGCTTGATACAGCTCTGAATTGAAATTCAAACCCGCCATCCGTAACCGCTCGATCAATTCCCGGTTCTTCGGTTCTGTGCGCCAATGGACGATACTCTTCACGATGACCTCGCCGACATCGTTGGCTTCGATGAGCTGTTCTTCCGTGGCGTTCAGGATGTCATCCAGTGAGGCAAAGGTGCGGCCCAAGGACTTCGCGCTACCTGTGCCGACATGCAAAATGCCCAGCCCGAACAGCAATCGCCAGAGGTCGCGTGATTTGCTGGCAGTCACGCCCTCGATGAAATTACGGGCGGACTTCTCGCCCATGCGTTCGAGTCCGGAAACCTGTTCGATGGTGAGTTGGTAGAGGTCAGCCACATTGTTCGCCAGTTGGCTCTTCACCAACTGATTCACCAGCACCTCGCCACCGCCTTCGATATCCATCGCGCCACGAGAACACCAGTGCTCCAGTCGCCCGCGCACTTGGGCGGGACAATCCAAGTTCACACAACGCCACACGACCTGTTCCTCACCACCGATCGAGTCTCGTGAGATATGCGAACCGCATTCGGGGCAGTGCTTGGGGAATTCAAAGACCTGCTCCAGCCCGGTGCGTTGATCGGCCACAACCCCGACCACTGCCGGGATGACTTCGCCGGCTTTTTCGATGATCACGGTATCGCCCACGCGGATATCTTTGCGCCGCAATTCTTCTTCGTTGTGCAACGTGGCCCGACTGATGGTGCTGCCCGCGAGGAACACCGGTGCCAGCTCCGCCACCGGGGTCAGCGCACCGGTGCGCCCCACCTGGATGGTGATGGCCTTGAGCTTGGTGGCGGCCTGTTCCGCCTGATACTTGTAGGCCATGGCCCAGCGCGGTGCCTTGGAAGTGAAGCCCACGCGCTCACGTTGGGCATAGCTGTTCAGTTTGATGACGGCACCATCCGTATCGTAATTGAAATTGCGCCGGATCTGGTCGAGCTCGTCGATGGCGGCGATAAGTTCCTCGGCGGAACCACACACCCAATAACGCTCGGCGATCTTGAAGCCGAACTGTTGCAGCAGTTTCAGCATCTCGACATGAGTGGCGGGAATGAGTTGGTCTGGTGCGCTGATGGCCCCGGTGCCGTAGAGCACAATATCCAGCGGACGCTTGGCCACGAGTTTGGAATCAAGCTGCTTTAAGCTGCCCGCGGTGGTGTTGCGTGGATTGGCGTAAAGTTCTTCTCCAGCGGCTGCCTTCTCGGCGTTCAATTTGGCGAACCCATCCCGCGTCATATACACTTCACCACGGGCTTCAAAAACTTGTGGTGTTTCTTTGGAAGTCAGCTTCAGCGGGATGCTGCGGATGGTCTTCAGATTGTTCGTGATATCATCGCCCGTTGTGCCATCACCGCGCGTGGCGCCGGTGGCGAGAATGCCATTCTCATAGCGCAGACTGATGGCGATGCCGTCCACTTTGGGTTCCACCACCCATTCGAGTTTTTCATCGGGCAACAGTTTCTGCACACGATTCACGAAGTCCCGCACTTCCTCCTGCGAGTAAGTGTTGTCCAGACTCAACATCGGTTGCGCGTGTTTCACCTGGGCGAAGCTGCTCGCCACATGGCCGCCTACGCGCTGGCTGGGGGAATCGGCAGTGGCCAGCTCAGGATGCTCCTTCTCAAGGTCCAGCAACTCGCGGTAACGCAGGTCATAATCGCGATCGGAGATGGTGGGCTTGGCCAGCACGTAGTAGGCGTGATCGTGCTGGCGGAGTTCCTCGGCCAATTGGGCGTGGCGTTGCTGTGCCTCGTCGCGTGTCATGGGGGCTAAGTATTCTGAGGTCACCGGTAAAATCCACTTTTTATTGGCCGGAAATCTGCTCCGGCTGTATCTAAACAACTATGAGTTTGCCGGTTCACACGGTCCGCCGGGCTACGATCAATGATTTGGGCGCACTTCGCACCATCTGGAGCGAGGAACGCTTTCCCGTGGGGGACTTGGAAGCCCGGTTCACCGAATTTCAGGTGGTGGAGACCAGTGACGGGCAGATCCTTGGAGCACTCGCCTTGCAGATACACGGCAATCAAGGCCATGTCCACAGCGAGGCCATCGCCAAGCCCGAGCATACGGATGCGCTGCGGGCTATCTTGTGGGAGCGGTTGAAGAAAGTGGCGGTCAACCATGGTCTGGTCCGCGTCTGGGCCGCAGCCGCCCACTCGCATTGGGAAGAATCTGAGTTTCGTGCCCCGACAGAAACGGAACAGGGGAAACTTCCAGAGCAATTCAAGCCATTGCCCGGTGGCTGGTTGGTGTTGCAACTTAAGGACGAAACCGTGCAGGCCATTTCGATGGAACAGGAGTTGGCCATCTTTCGTGAAGCACAAAAGGCGGAATCCGAAGCATTCAATCAACAGGCAAAGAAGATACGGTTGATAGCGACATTGATAGCGTCTTTCGTGTTGATCATGGTCTTGGCGGCTGGTTTCTACTACTTCCAATACTTGAAAAACCCCGAAAAATTCAGGAAGTCGGAGCCGATTCCGGGTTCTGAGATGCAGCCTGGTATGGTACCCCTCCAGCCTGTGCCAGCACCAACACCGGCTCCTACTAACGCACCTTTGCCGCAACCGGTACCGATTCCTCCTCCACCGCCGGGGAATTAATCAGTCCGTTCACAGCTTGCTTATTAAACCGCTTTTGGAGCGATCTGGAATTCGTCGGCGTGATACGAGCTGCGGACCATCGGGCCGCTCGCCACATGGGTGAAGCCCATTCCCTCGGCGATCACCTTGTATTCGGCGAACTTGTCCGGGTGCACATACTCCACCACGGGCAGATGCCGCAGGGTGGGTTGCAGATATTGACCAAGGGTGAGGATGTCGCAGTCGGATGCGCGCAGGTCACGCATCGCTTGCAGCAATTCTTCCTCCGTCTCACCCAGTCCCAGCATGATGCCGGATTTGGTGTAGATGGTGTCGCCGCGCTTCTCCTTCACCTTTTTCAGGACGCTGAGGGAGCGGTCATACTCTGCCCGGAAACGGACGGTGGGTGTCAGACGGCGAACGGTCTCGAGATTGTGATTGTAGATGTGCGGCTCGGCGCGCAGGACGCTCTCGATCGCAAAATCTTTATCCAGAAAATCTGGCACGAGCACCTCGATGATGATGCCCGGATTGGCGGCGCGCACGGCTTCGATTGTCTGGCGGAAATGTTCGGCCCCGCCATCGGCGATGTCATCACGGGCCACGGCAGTGATCACGACGTGCTTCAGGCCCATGCGCTTGGTCGCCTCGGCCACGCGGGCGGGTTCATCGGCCTCCAGTGCGAGCGGTTTGGCGGTGCTGACGGCGCAGAAGCCGCAAGCCCGCGTGCAGCGATCCCCGGCGATCATGAAGGTGGCCGTTCCCTTGCTCCAGCATTCCCAGTGGTTCGGGCACTTGGCGCTTTCGCAGACCGTGTGCAGCTTCAGGTCATCCAGCAGGTTGCGGGTCTTGGCAAAACCGCTGTGGGTGGGCAGGTCGAGCCGGAGCCACGCGGGCAGGCGTGGCCGGGTCAGCTTGGGCGCATTTTCAGTGACGGCACTCATTACAACAGGCAGGGAGTGAAGCACGGCTTAGCCGGGTGTGCAACTAGCCTTGTGCGTTCTTTGCCAGCCGGGCCCAGAACTTCTCGAGCTGACCGGTATCGAAATCAGCCAGAATTTCCCCGTCGATGTCGATGCAGGGGGCCTTGGTCTGGCCGGTCAGTTCCAGCATCTCCTGTTGGGCTTTCCGATCGCTGGTGACGTCGAGTTGCTCGAATTCGATGCCGCGTTCTTCCAGCCAGTCGATGGCTTCATCACACCAGCCGCACCAGGGTTTGATGAACAGGCGGACTTTATTGGGTTTCCACATAGGTAAAGTAAAAGGGCAGGGCGGTTAGATCACTTCGGTGATGATGGTGTCCTCATGCTCATACGGCGGGGCGCAGCAACAGAGCAGGTGCAGCGTGGTGCTGCCGGTGTTCCAGATCTTGTGCTTCAAGCCGGGCGGGATGGCGATGGCATCACCGGGCTTCACTTCGCGTGTCTCTCCCTCGATCCGCATGCGGCCCTCACCAGCGGTGATGTAGTAGATCTCCTCCGTCTTCAGATGGTAATGCTCCTGGGTGCTGCCACTTACTGGCAGGCGGGCTTCCGCCAGGCTTTGCAGGCGGATGGCGCTGTTACGGTGCGCCAGCAATTCGCGGATTTCTGAGCCGTCCTTCGTGATGAAGGCGGGCACCTCGTTCAGGTTTTTGACATCCATAACGTTTGGCAAAGTAGCGCGGCTTTCCAGTTCTGCCACGGGAAAAAACAAAAAGGACGCCAGCGGGTGGCGTCCTTTCTTGCTGAAAAGCAGTAAGCTTATTTCTTCACGGCTGCCGTCTTGGTCGGGGCAGGGGCTTCGGCCACTTTCTTCTCCGGGGCGGCGATGCGCAGGCTGCCACGGGCGCCGAAGTTGTGGGTGATCGGCTCGCCATCTTTCTCGATGACCATGGAGCAATATAGGTTCCGGTGCATGCCCACCGCGCTCTGCGCATCCACCTTGAGAGGGAATACGGCTTCGCTCATGTCCTTGGTGATCTCGATATCCTCGGTGGTCACCTTGCTCGGCAAGCCCATCAGCTTCAGCTTGGCTTTGCCCTCGAACGGAATCTTTTGATCCAGCTTGCAGACGACCTTGGAGTCTTGGCCTTGTTCCGCGGTGGCCAGATCAAATTTCAATTCCACATACGGCATGGCGATCTCGACTTTGGCCATCTGGGAAGAGGTCCAGAGCGGAGCGCCTTTCACGGTGGCCTGTGCCAGTGCCGGGAAGCGCCAAACTTTCGTCTGCGCATTGCGATTGGCGTTGATCGTGTAGGTCACCTCGTTCTTGCCCTTCGGGATGGTGGCGCTGGAGTTGGCGCCCATGCCGGGCGGACGGAAGGGCAGGTAAACCGTGATCGGATCATCGAAGCCTTCCTTGCGGGTGGCCACGATCTTCAGCTCCATGCTGCCTTCCCGCACCAACGGCACTTTGGGTTCCACGATGTCGATCTTGTAAGGTGCTTCCTCGGCGACAGCCACCACCAGCTTGTCTGCCACTACGGTGTAATAAATCGTGTTGTTCGGTCGCCCCAACACCAAGTCCAAGCGTTGGTTCAAGGTTCCGGGAATCGTCCGGTCTGTCTGCTTGCCGTCCTTGTCCTTCTCGATCAGGCGACCTTGCAGGTCAACGAACGTGGATCCGATGGGGGCGTCCGGGGCGGCTTCGAACACCACAGGGATGCTCGTGAGGTTGCCCGGGATGTCGTCCACATCCACCTTCACACCTGCGGGCAGGCCTTTCGGATCGAAGATCACGTCGCCGCCGAAATTGTTCCGCCGGATGTTCATCATCGTCATGAAGCGGCCACCGCGCGGCACCACCATCGCTTGACGGCCTTGCGAATCGTTCCGGTTCACTTCCGGGATGCTGAAGGCCAAGGTTTGTGTCACCTTGGAGAGCTCAATGCGATAGACGTAATTCATTCCGCCCCGGCCCAAGTGATCGGTCACCCGTACGAAATACTCGCCATCTGCCGGTGCTTTGAAGCGCAAGTAGCTGTCCGCCCCGCCGGAGTCATCATTGCCCGCCAGACTGCGGCCTTTGTCATCATACACATTCATCACCGTGTCCAGCGGCGAGCGGATGCTTTGCGCGAACGCATGCACTTCCCAATCCTGGCCTTTCTTCGCCGTGAAACGGAACCAATCCTCATCGCCGTTCTGATTGATGATGCCGTTGAAGGCGATCGGGGCCTCCTGGGCCGTGCCAGAAGCTTTCGTCCGGTCGTTGTTCGGTTCGGTTTCCAGCACGTTCGGGAAATCAGACACGCGCAACCAGCTCGGGGACGGTGCGCTCAAGCCGTTGTTCTGTGCCATCACCGGGAACTTGTCATTCGCGGCTCCGGGCAGAGTGACTTCTTGGGTGAACTCACCGATCGCATCGCCGATAAACTTCACGTTCAACTTCTCACCCACCTTGCCACCGGCGGGGTAAGCCGCGAGCGGGCGGGGGAAGTGGCCCACATGCATGCGGTAATCCGCATTACGGTTCCGCTCATACGGAGCTTCTTTGATGTGGATGTAATAGGTGCCATCCTCCGGGGCGATAGCGGTCAGTGCCGGATCTTGGAGAAAGAGCGCCGTATCATCCGCCGTGGCCAGCGTTGTGCCGTCCGGCTTCATGATCGTGACGATAGTGTCCAGCAGATCGCGGCCCAGGCGTATGCCTTCCACCTCCACACCGATTCGCTGGCCTTTCTTGGCGGGCAGGGCATACCAATCTTCGTCTTCCTGGCTCACCTTGCCGTTGATGGTGACGTTGGCAGTGATCTTCTCGGCCGTTTCCTTCGTGTCATTCGCCGGTTTGTCCACCTCGGTCACTTGGGGGAACGGGCTGACATAAAAATTTTGCAATTCCGTAACCCCAGTGGCCGTCCGCACCCGCACCATATGCTCGCCGGGCATCACCGTGGGGGCCACCTTCACCATGGCTTTCACGCTGTTGGCGTTGGTGGAAGTGACTTTCAGCACTTCGAAACCGGGCGAGTAGAATAAGACCTCGCGAAAATCATCCAGCCGGGAACCGCGGAATTCCACCTCCAACTCCGTGCCCCGCTGGCCACCGGCCGGATTCGTATCCCGCAATACCGGAGAGACGGCCAACAGCGACCCGACCCCAGCCAGGGTGCCCAGTGAGATAGCCAGTGATTTCTTCATGGTGCTCAAGTATGTCTGTGTCACGTTCTGCTGCAAAGGGTTAATCCTAGTGTCATCCACTTAAATCCCCGGGCTGGCAAGCCATTTCTCCTATGCCAGCGGTGTTTAGACGAAATGATGGGCGTATTTCTTCAATGATATTCAAATCGATACTTCGGTCTTATCTGTTTGATTTCCAATGGGATAGGAAGGTGGTGATGCGGTGTTGTTGTTTTTAACCCATGTTTGTCCCGCCTTGGCATGGCCTGAGCTATTATAATTCGGTAAACCCGCTGGTTCAGTTCCCAGAGGTTGCAAAGTGCCCGTTTTAGGGCCGATCTCATGCAGGATGCACCTATGAGGGAATGTGACCGGCTCAACTGTGAAAGCGAATCATTATGAAAGCATCGCTAAAAACCCTCAGTCTGGTCAGTGCCCTGTTAGCACTCTTGGCCACTTCCTGCGCCAGCCATCACGATCGGGCCAGCACTCCGCCGCAACACTTCTACTGTCATATGTGCGATTTTCATCATCCCTATCACCATGCGCACTATCGCGTCTATTACAGTGATGACTACCGCTATCACCGGGCTCCCGCCACCTCCCGGTCGACGGTGGTGGTGAAGAAGCCACCGGGCTTGCCGCCGCCACCTCCGGGTGATCCCTTGCGGAAACTACTGCCCTGATGGGTGCGGAAAGAGGGCGATCCCACACGTTGTGTTTTCCATTACGTGTCCGCTCCGCAAGATGCTTGGTGCTGCCCGCGACATGGTCTTAACCGTGCCGTGTCGCGGTGGGCTCGACCACTTTAGCGGCCTTGGCGAAGCGCGTGTTAAATGGGGTGGTTTTGGACGGCTTGACGAGGGGTGAGGAAAGGGGAAGGATGCCGGGTAATGACCACCACGCCAAAGCAATGGCGATGAAACCGGAACGCTGCACTGGAACCGTGAATGAGCGGGCAGGCAGGGTGGTTTTTGACCAAGGAAAACACAATGTATGGGACTGCCCCATTTATGATCCTTGATCCTGGATTGGGAGGCGGAGTTGATGATAATACAGATATATAATGGAATTATTAAATGTTATTTTTTTGGTATGATATATTTCATTCGAAATGGTTGGATTTGGTTTGCCTTACTTTGTTGTATAATGTTTTTTTTAAGCCGTTATAATAATTCAATTCCACCGTACCTTTGGCGATCTATCGGGTTGCTCGTGCTTGGCCTGTTTTTTCTTTCTCGTAGTGATAAGGCGGCTCAAAGGTTGGTGGAACAAACTCATGACCCTGATTCTGATGCTAAAACTAAATTAGAATTGCTAAAGATGCAGGGGAGGCTCGCTTGCGTAGCAGGTATACTCGGCGCATTGGTTATGATTTTTCTTAGTTGGAAGTTCGAGGAGCGTCTTCGTCAAGAAGACGAACTGCAACGACAGAGAATACAACAGTTGCAAGATAAAAACATAAAGCGGTAATACAGAAAGAATTCTTTGTAAAGGGGTCATAAAGGGGTCAGTCCGTAATATTGTGTAAACGTTTCCGTTTCCGGCTGCGCAAAATGCTTGGTGCAGCCCTCGCTTCGGCGGTCAACCGCCGGTTGTCGCGGTGGGCTCGGCTGGTTGATGGGCGTGGGCAGAGCACGCTATCAAATGGAGTAGTTTTGGACGGCTTGACGAGGGGTGGGGAAAGGGGAAGGATGCCGGGTAATGACCACCACGCCAAAGCAATGGCGATGAAA
>CAZRGY010000024.1:0-18355 GCA_964599715.1 uncultured Verrucomicrobiota bacterium
AGAAATCGCCGCTCACGGAACTCGAACCCGGAGGAATCGTCATTACGCTGCTTCATCCCTTGCAGCAACTGCTGTTTACGCAGGGTGATTTTGTCGTCCTGAAACTTCGGTTCCGTCAAAACCTCCCGCAGGATCTGCAGCCCCTCGTCGAGGTCCTTGGAGAGCAGATTCAAGGACACCGTGCCTTGTGAGTCACTGACGCCGGAATTCAAGTGCGCCGCCAGAAAGGCCAGCCGCTCATCCAGTTCCTCAGCCGTCTTGGAGCCGATACCGCCCTTGCTCAGGAGATAGCCGGTCAGGCTGGCCAATCCCTCTTTACCTTTCGGGTCCAGATAATCTCCGGTGCGCACGAGGATACTGATATTCACCAGCGGCAGCTCCCGGTCGGGCACTACATAGGCCACGGGACCGCTCTTCAACACCGCGCGATAATCCGCCGGGTTCGGTGCGTCATAGACGAGCGGCTTTACCGGCAGTTTCTCCGGACGGTCCGGGATGCCAGCGGCCATCATCGTCGTGGTGGTGGCGGCCAAGGCGAGCGTCAGCCACGTTCTGCGATTCATTATCGTGCCCTTCATTTCGTCCCTTTCTCCAAAGCGTTGATGCGGTCCGTCACCAGTTTTTGATAAGTCTGCAGGAACGGTTTGTTCTTTGCATCCGCACCGCCGAGCTGCTGTTCGATCTGTTGCCGGGCCTGCTTCAATTTTTCCACGTTCGCTTCCGCCTGGATGGAGCTTTGCACTTTGCGGATCACCGTCTTCTGCTCTTCGCTCAGACCGGCGAAGATGTCATCGCCGCCTTCTGGCGTGGTCTTGCCGGGCTTGCGCGTGTAGGTGGCCACGGCGCGATTTTCCTTGATGAAATACTCTGTGGCCACGCGCTTTACATCATCCACGGTCACTGCCTGCACCTTGGGCCCGGCGGCATTGATCTCGCGCCAATCACCGAAGCCTTCGTTGAAGATCAGTTGGAACAGGATGGCGTGATTGTTCGCCAGCTTGCGGTATTCGCTCGCGGCGAAGTTGTTCTTCACCTTTTGCAGTTCTTCGACGGAAACCGTCTCATTCTGAAGCTTCTCCAGTTCCGCATAGATGGCGGCTTCCACCTCTGCAGGGGACTTGCCGTCCTTGCACTCGGCGCCGATGTTGAAGGAGCCCGCCCATTTCTGTGAATCCTGCCGGGCCCATGTCTCATTGGCCACCTGCTTGCCCAGCACCATACCTTTGTAGAGCCGACCGGTGCGCGTGGAGAGCAACTGCCCAAGGACCTTCAGCGCGTAGGAATCCTTATGCCCAAATGGCACCGTGTGGTAGAGGATGTCCACCATCGGGTTCGCTTCCGCCTCGCCGTTCATGCGCTTCTCGCCGACCTGCTTCATCTCGAGCGTCACGATATCCGGAGCGGGTTGTTTGCCTTTCGGGATGCGTCCGAAATACTGCTCACAGAGCTTGGCGCATTCCGCCGTGTCAAAATCGCCCACCAGGATGAGCGTGATGTTCTGCGGTTGGTAATACAGCGCGTAGAATTCATCCGCCTGTGCCTTGCTGATGGCTGGGATGTCCGAAGGCCAGCCGACTGTCGGCCATGAGTAGGGATGCGATTCCCAGAACATCGCGTTGAACATCTCCTCAAGCCGGCCGGTGGGCGTGGACTCGGTCCGCATGCGGCGTTCTTCGAAAACCACATCGCGCTCGGCATAGAACTCGCGGAAAACCGGGCGCAAAAGACGTTCGGATTCCATCCACATCCAGAACTCCAGCCGGTTTGCTGGCACAGTGATGAAGTAGGCCGTCATGTCCACGGAGGTGAAGGCGTTCATCTGCGAGCCACCGGCGGCGGTATAGACGCGGTCGAACTCGTTCTTCACCATGATCTCGCGCTGTTGCTTGATGAGTTCGTTGAACTGTTTCTCCAGTTCCTTGTAGCGGGCGGTCTTGTTCTCCGGCTTGTAGGGGTCTTCCACTTCGCCCTTGCGATACTGGGCCCTCACCTTGGCCTCTTCGGCCCGCATCAGGTCGCGCACCCGCTCCTGCTCGTTGATGATCTCGAGGTCCTTCTGGTAATCCTTGGTGCCGAGCGTGGGTGTGCCCTTGAACATCATGTGCTCGAAGAGATGGGCGATGCCCGTGATGCCGGGTCGCTCGTTGGCGCTGCCTACATGCACTACCCAGCCGCCCGAGATGGTCGGCTCCCCCTTGCGCGGCAGCATGAGCACCTTCATGCCATTGGAGAGTTGCTTTTCCACCACCGGCACCTGCTGGGCATGCCCTCGCGCCGTCAAGGCAACGAGACTCAGCAGGACAAAAAAGCGAGCGAGCTGTTTCATGGGATCAAGTTCTATGCGGGGGACTGTAATGCAATGTATAGACGGTTACAACAACGGTGACGCCCGGAGCCTTTCCCGCACTAGCTTTGACGTCATCAGATGAAAAGTGTTCGATACTGTCTGGCATTTTGTATTATTCGGAAAACCAGAAACGGTTCGACACCCCCTCGCTGTTTCCTACTATCGACCATGGTTATTACCAGCATGCGTAATCTACTCACATGGATTCGGCGTAAATGTGCCCGCTCAGGGTTGGATCGTGAACTCGAGCCGCCTTTGCGTCTCCCGGTTCTCTTCCGCACTTATGAAAGCCGGGATTTCGATTCCCTGATGGATATCTACCGGCTGAATGCCCCCGGTCGTTTTCCCGCCGGGGATGAAGCCCGGTTCGCTGCCTTTTTGCAGGCTGGACCGGACGGTATCATCGTGGGGGAGTTGGAGGGTAAACCCGTTTGCTGTGCTGTTTTGGAGCTTTCAGGTAAGAACATCTTCACCTTTTGCTATAATCTGATCCACCCGGACTATCAGGGCCAACGCCTCGGCACGACGCTGACTCTCTTGCGGGTGGCCGCCACTGGCGTGGGGAACAAGCCAGGCGTCGTTCATCATGCCTTGGTCTTCACGGTTCCGGCGGCGATGTCCTATTACCAGCGGTTTGATTTCAAGGAATATGGCACCTGGACTTCCAGCGATGGGCAGGAGCACCCGGCAGCAGTGCTGGCGTATGATACCCAGCTCACCTGGGATATCGCCGGGGTCCTCAAATGGCGGAAAATCGAGATCAAGGGTGATTTCAAGCCGGCCATCAGCCAGGCAGGCGAAGCGAAATTCACTAAAGACGAACTGGGCAAAAAGTGCATCCGTTTCGCACCGTGGCCGCAATCAGCCACCAACGTCTACGGTGAGTCGAAAAGTTAAAGGTCGTTCGATTTTCACTGTTTTCCGCGTGTTCAGTGTATTCTGCGGTTGATCCCGCCCGACTATTTGCTTGTGACACTCCGCTCGCATTCGCACGATGCGCCCGTGTCCCGGACATGATGTGCGGGGCCGGACCAAGCCCTGATGGAACCTAAACCCGAACGCCTTGCCCGCCTGCTGCTCGCCGGTCTGCTGGGCTTCGTGTTTTTCGCGGCCTGTTTCCACATCTCGGATATCGATCTCGGCTATCATATTCGCACGGGTGCCTACGTGATGGAGCATCACGAGATTCCGGCGGTGAACACCTTCGCCTATACCACGCCGGATGAGCCGTGGTATTTGCACCAATGGTTGCCCGCCACAGGACTTTATCTGTTGGATAAACTGGGCGGGATCTATGCCCTGACCACCGCAAAATGTCTGCTCGCCGCCTTGGCGATGCTGCTCACTTGGCTGACCGCGCGACGGCTCGGGGCAGGGGATTCGCTCTGGCCGTTTTGGGCTATCACCCTAGCGACGATCATCGGGCGCACTCGTTTCTTTGAGCGGCCGGATTTTCTCTCCGGGGTCATCTTCACGTTGGTGCTGTATCTGGATACCCGTTGTGGCCGTTCGCGCCGCTGGCAATGGCTCGGCCTTCCGCTTCTGTTTGCGGCTTGGGCAAATATCCATGGCGGACTCGTTTATGGCCTCGCTTTGCTCTTTGCCCTCTCAGCCGGTGAATGGGCGACGGTCGCTACCCAAAAGTTCCTACGCTGGAAACCTGCCGACGAGGACGCAGCATCGCTTTCCTTGAAGGAGTTGCTGGTCCGCCCGGCGGGTATGGCTTTGGCCGTGTTGGCGGCCATCGTTTCAACCCAGCTCATCAATCCTCACGGGGCCAAGATCCTGCTCGTACCTTTTCAGTTCAACAACCAGTTCTGGAAAGGCGTCATCACCGAGCTCCAGACACCCATCTGGCATGAGAACCGTTTCTTTCATCTCTCTTTGCCGGTCTTGGCGTTGCTGTTGATCCTCTCGCGTAAACACTGGAGCTTCGCCCGTTGCTTTATTCTGTGCGGTTTCACCTTGCTCGCGCTGGATGCCCAACGCTCTTTGCTCTTCTTCGCTTTCGCGATGGCTCCGTTTGCCGCGCAGATGGCCGCGCAAGTTTGGCCGTTGGCGATTGCTTCGTCCAAACGTTGGGTGCTTGCCTTGCTCCCGGTCACATGGATCGCGATTGTTCTGCTGAAGTTCGTTCCCGACCCGCAATACCAGTTCGGCTACGGTCGCTATCCCGGCTTTTATCCCACGGGAGTCTTTGCTTTCATGGAACGTGAGGTGCCGGCGCAGAACATCTTCAACGAGATGCGCTATGGCGGACCGCTCTTGTGGCAAAATTATCCCCAGTTCAAACCCTTCGTCGATGGTCGTGGTGATGCTTACTCGGTCGCTTTCTGGGAGAGCGAATATTTGCCGGTCATCAATCAGGCTCCCGGTTGGCGCGACATCCTCGACCGCTGGCAGGTCTCTGCCATGCTGTTGCCCATTCCTCTGGATCATCAACTGACTCCGCTGGGACAGACGATGATCAAGGATGCGGATTGGGCGCTCGTAGCTTTCGATGACAACACCATGCTGTTCCTGCGCCGCAATCCGCTCAATCAGGCGGTCATTGCGGAATACGAGTTCAAGCTGATCGGGCCCGATGATTGGTCGCTCGGAAAAGTCACTTCCACCAATGCCCCTGCCGCCGCGAAAGAAGCCGCTCGGGTTCTGGAACTCGCTCCTGACAGTGTCTTCGGCCTCACTGCCGCAGCGCGCGCGACGCTGGTGCATGGTGACTACGATACCGCCGCTCAATTCTATGCCCAACTTGTCGTCCTGCCGGGTGCGAACGCCCTTTACTTCCGTGACTACGGCTTCGCCTTGATGCAGCTCAACCGTCTGAAGGAAGCGGATGAAGTCTTTGTGGGGTTGCAAAAACGCGGTGAACTCGCCGGATACCCCGCCTTCATGCGCCACTTCATCGCCTTGAAAGAGAATCGCCCGGCTGAGGCGCGCCAATTTCTCGATCAGGCCATCAAACTCGAACCCGCGAACCCCGAGTATCAGGCTGCCCTTCGTGCCCTCGGTGGCAAGTGACCTGACTGGGGTGCCGCTTCCCAAGCTTGCTTGCCGGGCGGGCGTGTTCTAATTCTTTTGCATGATCTCACTGCGTCGTTTCCTTGGCTGCCTGCTGGTCGCGGGCGTGGCTTCCTCACTTTCCGCTGCTGATGCTCCGAAACTGCCGGCGAAAAAAGAGTTTCATCTCTACCTCTTGATCGGCCAGTCAAACATGGCTGGCCGTGGCAAGGTGGAGGCCGAGGACAAGGTGCCGCATCCGCGTGTGCTTATGTTCACCAAGGCGAACGATTGGGCTCCCGCCGTGGACCCGCTTCATTTCGACAAACCGACCATCGCCGGGGTGGGGCTTGGTTCCACCTTTGGCCGTGTGATGGCGGAAGCGAATCCCAACATCACCATCGGTCTCATCCCTTGCGCCGTGGGCGGCACACCGCTCTCCCGCTGGCAAAAGGGTGGTGATCTCTATGAGCAGGCGCTCGTCCGGGCGAAAGCTGCTATGAAAGACGGCACCCTCAAAGGAATTCTCTGGCATCAAGGCGAAGGCGACTCTGGCAACGAGACCACGGCCAAGACCTACGCCGCCCGTCTGTCCCAAGCGGTCAAAGACTGGCGCAAAGATCTGGGTGAAAATGATGTCCCGTTTGTGGCCGGCAAACTGGGCCCCTTCTTGGCCAAGGAAAACAAGGAAGGCAAACCCTCTTATTGGCCGCTGGTGAATGAGCAGATCGCCAGCCTTCCCAAACTGGTGCCGCATTGTGCCGCTGTCGAATCCGAAGGGCTCCAGCACAAAGGCGATCAGGTTCACTTCGACACACCATCACTACGTGAATTTGGCAAGCGCTACGCGAAGCAGATGCAGGCTTTGCAGAAGTGATTTAGCCGTCGCTTACGGCTCCACATAGACGGGCATGCCCACCCAAACCATTTTGATGAAGTAGGCGGCGTTCCAGTTCGCCAGTCGGAAACAGCCGTGGGATTCAGTGCGTCCGACAGCTTCTGGTGCCGGCGTGCCATGGATGCCATAACCCGGTTTGTCCAAGCCGATCCAGGCTACGCCCACCGGATTGTTCGGTCCGGGCTGGATCATCAAGGGCTTGCCGATCTTTCGAGCTTCGGCTGATTCCGGGAATATCTCCGGATTGAACCGGTAGTTCGGATTCTCCGCCACCACCTTCACGCGCACCACGCCGATGGGGCGCTTATCCACCTTCTGCGCGATGCTGCACGGGAACTGGGCGATCAACTGGTCCTTCTGGTCAAACACTTGCAGCAGGCGTGCTGAGAGCAGGATGGAGGCATACGCTGCGCGCCCAGCCGGTTTCGGCGAGGTGACATTCGGTACGGTCAAAGTGGTACCCGCGGTTACCGCCTCCCAGTTCACTTCCTTGTTCAACTGTTTGATGAATCCGGGATGCGATTGAAATTTTTCCGCGACCAGTTCGAGGATGGTTTCGTACGCCAGATGATCCTGCTCGGATTTGCCTGCCCACGTTTTGCTGAGCGGTCGCAAGGAACCAAGATCACTTTGCGTGACCGTGTAGTTCACATAGAGCGGCAATTTCAAAGGCAGGGTGTTTCTGGTGGCTGAATCCAGTTCGCCGCTTTGAGGCAGGCCGCTGCGTTTCTGGAAAGCGCGGATGGCGGCGCGGGTCTGGCTGCCGATGGCGCCATCAATGGAGCCGGGTGAATAACCCAGACGCGCCAGTGCAATTTGGGCTTCGAGCGTGGTCTGCGCTCCGCGTGTGCCGGTCGCCACCATGTTATTCGGAACGGCATTGCTCACCACGGGGGTTGGTATTGTAACCACGGGCTGGTTGGTGACAACTGGTCTGACGACTTGATTGGTTATCGCCGGCCGGACCGGCTGGTTCGTCGAAACTGCCGGACTGTTGGTCTGGCGATCCAACCAAGTGAGATTGGTGACGACGCGATTGGAGAGTCCCTGCCAGTCCACGTTGGTCAGCACATCGGGTGCCCGTTTAATGCTTTCTACATCCACGTATTCGGCAATGACTGGCTGCCCCTTGTGCGTCGGGTCATTTGATTGCCACCAATACCAGCCGCAAGAACCCACGATGAACAAAATCAAAAGCACAAACAGGCGGGTGATGATACTGCTCCCGCCTGACTTCTGACCGTTTTTTGGTGACTTGGCTGCCACGGAGAGACTTTAGCCATAAAACTTCCGTGAATCCAAAGGAAGAAGTTGCCAAGGGGCAGTGAGTAGGCGAAATTCTGAACAATCCCTACTGCCGAGCGCGGCATGACGTTTGCTACTACCATGACTGCAACCGTTATCAACCAGCCGCCGTTTACGGCTGAAACTTATGAGCCGACGCCTTTTGTCCGGTTTTGCGACTGCCCTTCTCTTGGTCGCTACCACTGCTTTTGCCCAGGTCGATACACCTCCGCCGACCATCACCTCGCTGGTTTCATCGAATGGCCAGCAAGTTATCGGGTTCACGCCCTATCCGGCTGCCAATGTGGTCCGGTTACTGGCTAGCACCAATCTGGCGGATGGCTTTTACACGGTGACCAACGGGACCACTACCAATTTCACCTGGTTCGTGCCCGAGCCGGGTGCCAACACCTTTTACCGTCTTGAAATCCAGCCTCTGACCACAAATGCGCAGCTGGCGACCATCGCCCTGAACCGGCTGGCGTATGGACCTACACCAAAATTGCTCGATGAGCTGGTGTATAGTAATGATCCGCAGGCCATCCAAGATTGGGTCAATGGTCAGCTCGCCCCGGATACCATCGTGGAGAATGCCGCGAATTCTCATAACGGTATCAATGAGATCGAGGCGAAGTTCGCCACGGCGGCCACTTATATATCCAATACCGCCACCGAAGGTCCCGGCACGGCGCATATCAATGACCTTCGCGCGTGGTTCGTGCTGCACGCCGTGGGGGCGGATCGTCAGTTGGTGGAAGTGCTCTCCCAGTTCTGCGAGAACCACTTCGTAACGCAGTATTCCAAGACGTATAATTACTTCACTTCATTCTACAATGGGGTGGTCAATGCGCGGGAGCGCATCGCCGCGGAACTGGAGCGGCGCGAGATGGAGCGTTGGCGGCAGGTGTTGCTGGATCCGGATGGAACCTTCCTCGACTTGTTGACGGTGAGTGCCGAGAGCCCGGCGATGATCATCTATCTCGATACGGTGAACAGCCGTTCCGATGGCACCCGTATCCCGAACGAGAATTATGCGCGCGAGCTGCTGGAGCTCTTCACCATGGGAGTGGACAACGGCTACGATCAGGATGACATCGTGGCGCTTTCTTACGCGTGGGCGGGCTGGTCGGTGGAGATGGTGGAAACGGGTGATTGGAACAACCCCCATGCGGCAAAGACCACCACGAAGTTGAATGCTGGCGACAGCAGCACGGCCTACACCAATCTGGTCGGCCCTTGGGTGTTGAACTTCAAGAACTCCCGTTATCGCACCAATGCCATCACTGTCTTTCCCGGCAAGACGGTGCCTGCTCGTTACGGCGAGCCTTGGGTCTCCAAGACCTACGCCAATGCCACGCCAGGCTCCTATCAACTGGTCATCCCCTCCCGCTCCGGTACCGCCGCCATGCAGAGCGGCTATGATGCCCTGAACCATCTCGCCAATCTACCTTTCACCGAGGAGTTCATCAGTGTGAAACTATGCCGCCTGCTGGTGCATGATGATTTTCATCACGGCTATGACTTCACCGATGAGGAGGAGTCACCTGAAGAGGCGCTGGTGAAGCAATGCATGCTCGCATGGGAAAACAGTGTGCCCAAAGGAAAGCTCCGCCCGGTGCTCAGCACCATTGTGAACTCGGAGCTTTTCCGCTCCCAGTATACCGCCTTCCAAAAAGTGAAAACTCCGCTGGAGTTTGCGGTGAGCGCCATGCGGGCCTTGCGTTTCAGCACGAACAACGCCGCGCCCGATTCATTCACAGCCGACACGGATGGCTACGCCATCTCCGGCTCTACCACCCAGATCAGCGCCACGCCCTCCTTGGCGCCGCTTTCCCGCATGGGCGGCATGTATTTGTTTGAGCGCGCTGATCCGGATGGTTATCCCGAAGGTTCGGCCGGCTGGATCAGCGCCGGCACCCTGGCGGAACGTCTGCGCTTTGCCCAATCCATCTGCATTGCCGTGGGACAGAGTGGCAAGACCGATGCGGGCAATGCCAATATCGTGAACCCCGTGGCCTTTCTCCAGAATCGTCTTCCAGATACCGACTGGAAAGATGCGGACAAGGTGGCCGACCTGTTCATCAGCATGCTTTATCCCGGGGAAGGGCAGGCAAATCTGGCTCAATACCGCGCGGCAGCGGTCAATTTCTTGAACACCTCGGACAGCGGCACCAGTTCGCCTTTTGCGAACCTGACCGTGAGCACCACGGCCAACAGCGCGTATGATAATCGCGTGCGTGGCCTTGTGGGCTTGCTCTTCACCTATCAACGTTTCCAGGAACAGTGACATGAACCAGCCATTTAACATTCTCTCCCGCCGTTCCTTTTTGAGCCATGCGGGCAAGCTGGGCCTTGGAGCCGCCCTCGCTTCTCTGACCGATGTGCCCTTGGTGGTGAAGCGCGCCCTGGCCGAGGGCAATATCGGACTGAACGGCAAGAAGTTGCTGTTCATCTGGTTGCGCGGAGCCAATGATTCGCTGAACTCACTCATCCCGGTCGAGGACCCGGCGTATAACGCTACGAACCGTCCGAACATCCTCATTCCGAGGGATACCATCGATTACAGCGCGGCGACAGGGATGATGGATTTCGCGGTGAGTGGAAACGGGTTGGGGACGTTTGATTATGCGAATGCCATCCGCACCGGTAACGGCTTCGCGGCGATGCATCCCTCGCTTAAGTTTCTCGCGCCGGTCTATAACGTTGGCGATCTGGCGATGGTGCATCGCGTGGGGTATCCCAAACAGTCCCGTTCGCACTTTGATTCCCAGAATTATTGGGAGAACGGCAGTCCGAACAACAACGTGCTGAAGGATGGCATATTCTACCGCACGTTGCTGGAGTCCGGACTCACCAGCACGTCCCCGCTCACCGGGGTCACGGTCCAGTCTGCCTTGCCGATGATCATGCGCGGTTCCGCTGCTGCGATGACGAATCTCACGGATCCGACACGCTATAATCTCTTTGGCATTCCCAATAACACATCCGGCAATGCCAAGGCGGATTCATTTTTGGCGGTCGGGAATGACAGTTCATTTCCCAGCAAGAAGAACCGTGATTTTCTCCAGCTTCAGTATGAGAATCTGGAGAACACGCTGTCCATCTTTGCCGGCATCAATTTCACAGACAGAGATCCAGATGCAGCCGGTGAGCCGGTCGCGGGGGATGGTAATATTTTCTTGGACGACGAGAATACCGATGGTGATACACCGTATTACCTGTTCCCGACGCGCAACCGTAAGAATGGCGGGGCGTATCTGAGCGGACGTAATGGGGACACGGACAAATACACCGTGGATACCGGCGCATATGGTTTCTTCCGCAATCTGAAGGCGGCGTCTCTGATCCTGAACGGGACCAGCGCCATCATCGCCGGAACGGAGTTCGGCGGGTGGGACACGCACAATAACCAAGGCTCAGTCACCGGGGCGCACGCGAATCTGTTGCGGCGTTTGGGCTGGAGCATGTATGCACTGCGGAAGTTCTTTAAGATTTATGGCAAGGACGGCACGAATCCATTGCCCGGGGCGCAGTGCTCTTGGGATGATCTCGTGATAGTCACGCTTTCCGAGTTCGGTCGTACTAGTATCCAGAACAGCTCAGGCGGCACGGATCATGCCGAGGCTGGCATGATGATGGTGGCGGGTGGTGGTGTCAGGGGCGTGGGCAAGGATGGCGCGACGTCGGCGATTCTTGGCTGTCATCCGAATGATCCCATCCCTTGGGTCACGGGGCAGACGGGCAGCATGTTCGGGGTCAGCAATCGTTACTTGAAACGGACGTATGATTATCGCTCCGTGCTTGGCCGGGTGATCCGGGATCATTTGGGCGCGACGCAAGGCCAGTTGGACCGCATCATCCCGGGTTATGCCGTCAGCGGGGAAAGACTGCAAAGCGGCGGTACCAGCAGCATCGATAACACGCCGATCGTGGGTGAACCGGACATTCTTGTTTGATGTGCGTCCCGTCAGGGAAATAAAAAAGCGCGGGCAAGGCCCGCGCTTGAACCAGCCAAAGTGTGGCGGCTTACTTTGCCGCCGTCAGTTTCGATTTCGTTTTGCTCCAGCCGTCATTCGGCAGGGCTTCCCACACCTTCAGGTTGCGGAACGAGGCCGATTCACCAGCGACGGTGAAACCGAAATTCGCCTTGGAGACCTCGATCAGGTCATCGGCTCCGGCCACGGCCTTGCCATCGATATGGGCGACCATCTCTTTGCCCTTGATCTCCAGCACTACGGTTTTCCACTCACCGGGCTTGATGTCCATCTGGGCGGTACCGAATTTGACCGCTTTGTCGGGGCCGGCGTGATCGTGGTCATCTTTTTGGGCGGTGAAACCGGCCTTGTTGATAAGCACGCGGCAGACGTGTTCTTTTGCGTCGTTGATGCTCAAGGTGGTCATCTTGCAGCCGTCCACGCGTACATCGTATTGGATGATGACATCTTTGAAGGCCAGTGGGTAACGGGCCACCGCGCCGTGCATATCTGCTTTGATCTCGGTGCCTTTCAGGGCGCCATCCACGGTTTCCCATTTGCCCTTGGCCATGCGCCAACCGGCTGTGGGAGCTTTGCCTTTTTCCAGCTTGGCCTTTTGGAGCGGCTGGGCGAAATCTTCACTGAACAGCAGTTTGCCGCGTTCGGTCATCAGGGTTTTAGGATCGGCGGCGTGAAGCTGGGTCAGGGCCAGCATGGTGGCCAACGTGAGAAAACGGGTCAGTTTATTCATGGTATACAAAGAAAGCAGACGGACCCATCGCGCAGAAAGTTACAGCGGGACTGTAGGGTGGTGGGTCACTTTGAACGGAGACGAAGCACTTCGCCCCGTGCTGCCGGCTTCCAGCCGGCAGTTCACCTGCGTCCGCCGAAGCACGTGGTGCTAAACTGACCCACTACCGACTGCAGTCTTGGTTTTTTCAACCTGGCCGGGCACAACAACTGGAGCAACGTGTGAGAAACAAATATCTATCGGCAGCAGGCGCGTTCTTGCTGGGCTTGGGCATCGGATCGGCCAAGGCTGAGACGGTGCTGTTGACGCCAGTGGCTGACACCACGCTTATCGCCGTCAACCCAGACAATAATCTTGGCGGCAAATCTTTCTTCAATTCCGGCACCACCCAGAACTTCACCAAGAACCGCGGGTTGATCCAGTTTGACCCGCTGGCTTCCATTCCGGTGGGGGCGGTGATCCAGTCGGTCACGGTCCAATTTGAGGTGCTGGGCCAACCGGTGGATGGTTACGCTGCGGGTACGTTTGGGTTGCATCGCATGCTGGTTTCCTGGGGAGAAGGCGACAAGAGTCCGACCACGCAAGTGGGGCTGGGATTGCCGGCTTCCACGGGTGAGGCGACCTGGAACAGCCGGTTTCACGGTATGGACATGCCTTGGTCCCAGCCGGGTGGTGAGGCGGGTGTGGACTTTGTGTCTCAGGCGAGCGTGAGCGACGTGATCTATGACGTCGGCAGTTCACCCTACATTTTCGGCTCCACTCCGGGACTGGTGGCAGACGTGCAATACTGGGTGGATAATCCCGGAGAGAATTACGGCTGGATGCTTCTGCTTGCCGATGAGTCCGTGGATTTTACTGCGCGCCGGTTTGGTGCCAGCGAAGGGCCGGATGCCGCCATCTTGACCATTCAATACGCGATGGTGCCAGAACCGGGGACGATGGTATTGGTCAGCCTAGGAGGCTTGGCTTTTTTACGACGTCGTAAAAAACTCCAGAGCTAAGGGAGGCGTCTAAGTTAAATTGGCCCGTGAGTGCAACTCACACGGCTTATTTCGGCAGCCACTTTTCCCACTGCTTGGCAATGTCTTCCACGTTCTCTTTCTTCACTTCCATGAGCTGCGTGTTGTCGATGACATTGGGCGGGTTCTTCTTCAGCTTGAGCTTGTTCACCAGATGCTCCACGGAGCGCCAGCCGTAGTTATACACATCCTGGCCGAGCAGCAATTGCACATGGCCGCTGCGCACGTAGCCGAGCTGCTGGGGCAGGGCATCCACTGAGACGCACTTGATCGTGCCGGCGGGCCACTTGAGCGCGTTGTCCGTGAAGAGCGGCCAGCCGCCGAGGAAACCCCAGCCGGTGATATCCGGGTTCGCCTGCATGACCTGCTCGATGCGCGCCACGGCGTCTTGCGGCGTCTCTTTATGATAGAAGATGTCCACGATGCGGATGCCGGGATAATCCTTCGCGCCAGCGCGGAATCCGGCAGCACGCTGTTGGAGATTCGCTGCGTTCGGATTGCCGTCAATGGCCGCCACCACACCTTTGCCGTTCATGAGCTTGGCGAGCGCCACAAAGGTGGCCTTGCCGCATTCGAAATCATCGATGCCCACGGCCACGAAGCGTTTGCTGTTCGGGGCATCGCCGGAGAAGGTGAGCACAGGCACGCCGTTGCGTACGGCCTTGTCGATGGCCCCAGTGAGTTTGATGGCGTCCGAACAGCTGATGATGATGCCGTCCGCGCCGTTGAGCACGAGTTGCTCGATGTATTCGGCCTGTTTTTGCGCGTCCTCTTCATTCGGAGTGCGCCAATCGATCTTGATCTTGATGCCGTGCTTCGCTGCGAGTTCCTTCGCGGCATCATTCGCTCCCGCCCGGGCCGCCTCGAAGAACGGATTGCCCTGCGATTTGCCGATCATGCCGAAAGTATACGTGCGCTGGGCAAAGGAAGTTTGCGGGGCCAGAAAGGCTGCCGCCAGCAACGCCAATAGGAAAGTGAAACGGGTCATGCTCGGGAGTGTATTCGTCAGGTTATAAAAATCAAACCACAGAATACACGGAAACCGAGAGGGCTTGGGCGAGGTGGAAAACTTACGCCACCTGGATCAGCTTCTTGGGGCGCGCATTGATCATAGCATTCAACCGCTCTTCCAGTCCCTCCACCGCTTCAGCGAAAATCTCGCGGCATTCGTCTTCGGTGATGGGCAGGGATTTGGCGGCTGAGTGGACGAATCCGCCCAAGCTTTGTCGCGCGTAGCTGATGAGCCCTTGGCGCAGGGGCAGGGAGTAGAGTTGCAGGGCCAAGCCGAAGACCAGCACGTGCCAGCCATGGGCTTTGTTCTCTTCCACCGCTTGCAGATAACGCATGACCACGCGCTGGTCACGCAAGGGACGCAGGCGTTTCAGTTTGCTGCGGCCCACGCGTTGGCTGGCGGAGGACAGGTCTTTCTCGATGAAAATGTTTTCCAGTTGGCAGTCCAGTGCGATGAGTTCCCGGGCGAAGCCTTGCTGGGCGAACTGATGGGCCTGCAGGATGGCCGGAAGCTCTACGGCTTCCAGGATATGCTGACGGTAGTGGCTGAGAAAAAGTCGTAGTGAGTCAGCGTCTTGCACCTGGGGCAGACGCCAGGCGGAGGCAGCACGACCCAAGGCGAGAAATCCCTCCGGCGTACTCACCTGTTCGAGTAGCGGATTCGGGTCGCCCAAAACTTCGGCGGCTTCACCGGTTAACTTGGCTGCTTCGTCGAACACCTCTGGCAACCTATCTTCAGTGAGGCCAGAAAGCCAATCGCAAATCGGTCACGAACGGGTAAAATATTCCGCGAAGAAAATCGATTTATTGCTTGGCAAACACGATTGGCGCACTGGCGTTGCCATAGCGGTTCACCGCCGTGAGCGCGATGACATCCACGCCCTTGCCATTCATGGGGCGGACGTTCACGCGGGTCACGGCACTGCCATAGACATGCGTCTCCCATGAGTTCCCGCGCTTCAACTGCAAGACCCAGTTCTGGACCGGATCACCGGGCTCGATGCTCCAGCGCAATTCCACTTCTCCCGCGCTGTTGTTTTGGGCGATCAGCTTCGGACGCGCCGGTGTGCTCTGGCTGAGCCACGGCGAAGCTGGCACGAGGGCGCTTTCCGAATAGAGACGGTTCATCAGCAGTTCCTGCACTTTGCCTTTGTTCGCGGCCAGCGGTTTGCTATGCCAGAAGACATTGCCGGTGGAGCCCTTCTGTTTGCGCGTGAGCTCGATCTGCTGCTGGAAATCCGAGAGCGGCCACTTCGTTTCGATCTTGTCGAGGTTGTTGCCGGGCCACATATGGCGGTTCTGCTTGTTGATGCTCACCCACCAATCGAGCAGCAGGGGATAACTCTGGCCGAGTTCGCTCACACCCCAGTAAAGTTGCGGCGTGTAGTAATCGCACCAGCCTTCCTCCAGCCACTTGCGCGAATCAGCGTAGAGATCCTTGTAGGCATCGAGCCCTTTCACTTCTTTCGGGTAACCTGGCCGCCAGATGCCGAAGGGGCTGATGCCGAATTTCACCCAGGACTTCTCGGCTTTGATCATGCGGTAGAGTTTTTCCACGAAGGTGTTCACGCTCTCGCGCCGCCAGTCATCCCGGACCAGTTTGCCGCCGCTCTTCTGGTAGCGTGCCCAGCTCACCTCATCGGGGAACTCCACCAGTTGGCCTTTGCCGTCTTTGACCTTGTAGGGATAGAAGTAGTCATCGATGTGAACCCCATCGATGTCATAGCGGCGCACGACATCACGGATGACATTCAGCGTATGTTCCTGCACGGCGGGCTCCGAGGGGTCAAGCCAGAGGTAATTGCCATACTGCTTCACCAATTCAGGGCGTGTCTTGCTGATGTGATTGCTGGTGACGGGAGATTTGGCCCCGGTATGCCGGGCGCGATAGGGGTTGAACCACGCGTGCAGTTCGAGGCCGCGCTTGTGCGCTTCTTCCACCGCAAAATCCAGCGGATCGTAGTAGGGCTCCGGCGGCTTGCCCATCTGGCCGGTGAGATACTCGGACCAGGGCTCCAGCTTGGAGGCGTAGAGCGCATCACCGGCGGGACGCATCTGGAGGATGATGGCGTTCTGATTCATCTTCACCGCGAGGTCCAGCAGGTTGCGCAGTTCCTTTTGCTGCTCGGCGGAGGACAAACCTTTTTGCGAGGGCCAATCGATGTTGGCGACTGCGGCGATCCAGAGCCCGCGGAACTCGCGTTGGACGGCCGGCGGCTTAAGCTCCACCGGTTGGTAGGTCGCGGCGCTTGATGAGATCGTGAGACAAAGCATCGTGAGCAGGGCCAACCACCAGTGGTATCGGGGGAGTGAAATCACGCGGAACGTAGATACGTAGCATGGGGGGCAAAGGCAAGCGTCATCGGCGAAAGTCGTGCCCGTCTTGACGCCTGAAGGTTGTACGCCGACCATCGGGCGCATGGCCAAACGGAATGAATTCGTGCAGCACATCGTCGATTCGCTGGCGTCTTGGGCGCCGGTCTCGGCGCGTAGTATGTTTGGCGGATTTGGCATCTATCGGGATGACCGCATGTTTGCGTTGATCGCTTACGATACGTTCTACGTAAAGGTAGACGAAACCAGCCGCCCGGAATTCGAAGCAGCTGGATTGGCCCCCTTCACCTATGGCGAGAACCGGGTGGTGATGGCATACTATCATCCCCCGGTAACGGCTATGGATGACCCGCAGGAACTGGCGGTTTGGGCAGAAAAAGGCTGGCAGGCTGCCCTGAGGGCAGCCACCAAAACCCGGAAGAAAACCCGTAAACGCTCTAATAAGGCGAAAAGTTGATGATTCATTGAACGTTCCCCGGATGAAAAATGCCCAAACAATGGTTTCAATAAAATCTGGCCTGCGGGCGTCAGAACAGTAAGCTTGAAAAACATGTCCATCATAGAGCGCACAGTCACCGTTAGCTGGCGTTGCCGCGTCCATTTCACGCAGCATGTCTTCGATTTGGGGAACACGACGCTGCGGGATACCTTGACCGAGGCCGAACCGCAGAAGGTCCACAAGGCTTTTGTGGTCGTGGATGAATCCCTCGCCAAGGCGCAGCCTGATTTCTTGAGTCGTATCGAGGCATACTTCCGCGCGAATGCCGACCGGCTCAAGCTGGTCTGTGCCCCCATGATCCTCGAGGGCGGCGAACGCGTGAAGAACTCTTACTTCCACGTCTCCGAGATCCATTCCCATCTGGACCGGCATCATATCGACCGTCACTCCTACCTCATCGCCATCGGCGGTGGGGCGATTCTGGATGTCGTCGGTTTGGCGGCGGCCACGGCGCATCGGGGGGTCCGGCATGTGCGTGTGCCCACCACGACCTTGAGCCAGGATGATTCCGGCGTGGGTGTGAAGAACGGCATCAACGCCTTCGGTAAAAAGAATTTCATCGGCACCTTCTGCCCTCCTTATGCGGTCATCAATGATTTCTCACTGCTGGCTTCCTTGCCGGAACGCGACAAGCGCGGCGGGTATGTGGAAGCGGTGAAGGTGGCGCTGATCCGTGACCGTGAATTTTTTGAACGCATCGAGCAAGATGCGTCGGCGTTGGCCCGCTTTGATGCCGAGGCCATGCAACAGCTCATCTATCGCAGTGCGGAGCTGCATCTGAATCACATCGCCACCAGCGGCGATGCGTTTGAGTATGGATCGGCGCGGCCGTTGGATTTCGGGCACTGGGCGGCGCATAAGCTGGAGCAAGTATCTGATTACCGCATCCGCCATGGTGAAGCGGTGGCGGTCGGTATCGCCTTGGACACGGTGTATTCGCGGAGCATGGGTTACATCGATGCCCAATCTTGCGAACGTATCTTGGTGTTGCTGGAGAAGCTCGGCTTCGAGCTCTTCGCCAAGGAATTGTTGCTGGCCGATGAAGAAGGCAATCTGGTGGTGCTCAACGGGCTCGAAGAATTCCGCGAACATCTGGGCGGCCAACTGACGATCACCTTGTTGCGCGGCATCGGTGAAGGCTTTGAGACCCACGAGATGGATCAGGCGAAGATAGTGGCTTCCATTAACGAATTGCAGGAGCGTCAGGCGTTGCGTGAACAACGTGTGGTGCCGCTGAC
>CAZRGY010000025.1:0-16833 GCA_964599715.1 uncultured Verrucomicrobiota bacterium
GTTCATCCCCGATGCCGATGAATCCACCTGCAGAGACAATGACGGCAACAATGCGGCCTGCTGAAAGATTCACCAAAATACTGTCAACATCGCCAAGTTTGACATCTTGCAGGTTTTTCACCGGGGTGCCGATGAGCTCGCTAGCTTTCTGGACCTGGCTGAGACGGGCTGCCATAATCTGTGATTGACGCTGCCGCTCAGCATGACTCTTTTCCAATGTCCCGTCCAAAACGCGCACAGGAACATTTGCAGGCAACTGCTCGGAATCGATCTTGCCATCATGGACAATCCCTTCCTGTTCAATAAATGTCAGGGATGATTCTTGATCGTAATGGTGATAGACAGTGGACAGGTGGTTGGCACGGAAGGATTCAGCCCATTTTGACATCTCGAATGTGGGAGCAGCCTTGAGTTTCTTCTTGGTGACGTCCAGGTGCAGAATCTTTACGAAGCCGTAATGATGGAAGAAGGCACTAGGCGGCACGGCCGTAAGCCTATCACCAATACCGAGGAAACCGCCGGTGGAAACGATAACCTGAACGATCCGGCCGGACTCCACATCCAAAGCGAGGTCTTCCACCCAGCCGAGTCTTTCGTCCTGATAGTTCCTGACTTCCAGACCGATGATATCGGCGGCTTTGGCAGCATAGTTCAGATTGACCGCCCGCGGATGGGATGTTCGTTGCCAATTGTATTGCGCCTGATGTCTTTCTGGATTGGTGTTGTCTTGGGCCAGGGCAGAAAGCGCCATGACCGAGACAGCGGAAGCACTGACGATAATTCGGATTATTTTTTTCATTTTGCGAAATTTATGGAGAGAATGAATTCTCCTAAGAGTCGCACTTTGGCGAACAAGTGGAGCTATCTCAATGGGGTGTACACCCCAATCAAAGTTCTTATGCACATAACAGCTCGCAGAAGACCTAGTTCGGATTGAACTTTGCTATCGTGAGTGGAGTTCGAAAATTTTGCATAGAGAACATCAAACGGTAACCGGAGTTCTTCAGTATGCTATCCCTTAATAGTCTGGTGCCTGTGGTGGATCCGATTCGGCAAATCGGACGGCAAGTGGATGATGTGCTGGGCTATTGATAGATTTATTTGATGAAATGTGCGCGGAAGCGGAAGGCCTTTGATCAAGCCCAAGCGGCTCTTCTGGGATCAACTGCGCTACAGCATACTGTTCCGGTGGAAATCGTAAACATCGTAGTGCTGTATGACCACAGCGTCCACAAGTAGGGCGTCGAGTTGGGCGAGGTGCCCGTCCAACTGGTCATCCTCAAACTTTAGCGTGAGACAGTGCCTGAACTCAAACACGACAGTTCGATCAACAATCTGATCCGTAGTTATCGAAAATTGAAGCGGGCTAAATAGAGTTCTCGGACTGATTTGTTATCTGCAGGTTCTCCCCATGATTTAAGGGTGGGGTTTCACCTCATTTCGGAACCTCGCCTAATGGCGCAAATATAAGTTGCGACATACGTGCCGACCACGGCGAAATCGTTTTCTCTAACACGGCTTCGCGGTGGCTCTGGCACGGCGGCTCCGGGCTTCTTCCGGCAGGTAGAAATATGAAGGACGCCCGGCGACAGCATTAGCCACGCTACAGGATTCCAATCAGTAGGACTGGCTCACGGAAGGCGAGTTGGGTGCTGCTCGACCGGAAACATTCCTAATTTAGCTCAATGACAGGATAGGCGGCCGGAAGTTAAGAACAAAATGCATACCCTTTTGCTACGCTGGCGGGCTTGGATCGCCAGCCAACAGCAGGTGATTCCGCCCCGGAGCGAACCGCCATTGCGTGCCGAGTTGTTCAGCGTTGAACAACTAGCGCGACATGCCAGAAGTCTTGCCTCAAATCATGAGGTAGTCACGCGGCCTTGTGCCAACCATCTACTCCTTCAGTTGGGCCAAAACGAAAACACGTTAAGAGCTTTTATCCGAACGACACTGGCCTTGAATGTCCGTCGGCGCGTCACTCCTGCTGCCGAGTGGCTGCTCGACAATTTCTACCTGATCGAAGAGCAGATCCAAATGTCCCGACGACATCTGCCCCGAAGTTACAGTCAACAATTGCCTCGCTTCCAGAACGGTCCTTCCGCCGGATTGCCGCGTGTCTATGATATCGTCCTTGAATTCATCTCACACGTAGATGCGCAGATTGATGCAGAGCCGCTGCGCGCTTTCATCGTCGCCTACCAGAATGTGAGTTCTTTGAAACTGGGGGAGTTGTGGGCTATCCCCATCATGCTGCGCCTGGGGTTGATTGAAAACCTTCAACGCATCGCCACCCGCTTGATTGTGGCCAGGGAGGATTGTGACCTTGCGGACTTGTGGGTGGATCGTTTGCAGGAAATGGCGGAAAAGAATCCATCAAACCTTGTCGTCGTTGTGGCTGACATGGCGAAAGCCAATCTGCCCTTGTCTAGCTCCTTTGTGGCAGAGTTCTGCCAGCGTTTATCACAACATAATTCAGTATTACATCTGGCGCGAAGCTGGCTTGAACATAGGCTTATAGAACAAGGGTTAACCGTCGAACAACTGATTCAGCTGGAGAGTCAAAACCAGGCTGCCGACCAGGTTTCCGTCAGTCACAGCATTGCCAGCCTGCGGTTCTTGAGCGCAATGGACTGGAAAGAATTTGTAGAAACCCTGAGCTTGGTCGAGGCGAGACTGCGTTCGGACCCGGCCGACGTTTACCGGCGGATGGACTTTGTGACCCGGGATCGCTATCGCCATGTGGTCGAAGCCATCTCCCGGCACAGCCATCTTCCCGAAGTGGACATCGCCCAGCTCGCAGTTCAACTCGCCGCCGATAGCGCCCGGCAAAATGGCCGTGAAGCCCGGTCTGCTCATGTAGGGTATTATCTGATCGACAAGGGCCTGGCTTTGCTGGAATACGCCGCAAAGGTGCGCTGGCCCTGGCGAACGATTCTAGAAAGATGCATCCACCGTTTCCCCCTGTCATTTTATGCAGGTGGCATTGGAGTGCTCACGTTGGTTGCCACGCTTTGGTTTATGCGACTGGCCGTGGGCCTTGAAGTGCAGGGATGGAGACTCATTATCTTCACCTTGGGGTTTCTGCTTTGCGCCAGTCAACTGGCCGTGGCGTTGATGAACTGGTTATCCACGTTGTTGGTGAAGCCCTGCCTGCTTCCGCGTCTGGATTTTTCCTCCGGCATCGCGACCGATAGCCGCACGATGGTGGTTGTTCCCACAATGCTCACGAGCCTGGCCGGTGTCGATCAATTGATCGAGACACTGGAGATTCATCACCTCGCAAATCGAGACCCGCATCTTCACTTCGCCTTGCTGACGGATTTCCGGGATGCGCCGGAGGAAAATCTACCGGAAGATCAAGGGTTGCTAAAGCGGGCTCGGGAGGGCATTGAGTTGCTGAATAAAAAATATCCCGCCAAGAACAACACAATCTTTTTCTTGTTGCACCGCCCGCGCCGGTGGAACGCCAGCGAGGGCGTGTGGATGGGTTACGAACGCAAGCGTGGAAAGCTGACGGAGTTCAACGCCCTGCTCCGCGGCAGCTCGCGTGAATGTTTTTCCGAGATAGTGGGAGAGACTTCCATCCTGCCGGTAATCAAGTATGTCATCACGCTCGACACCGACACCCAACTCCCACGCGATGCCGCCCGGCGGCTCGTGGGTACAATGGCTCATCCGTTGAACCGTCCGGAGTTCGATGCCGTGCGGGGGACTGTCAACGAAGGATACGGCATCCTGCAACCGCGGGTCAGTGTGAGTCTCCCCAGCGCCCGACGCTCCTGGTTCGTCCGACTTTTTTCCGGCGACGTTGGTATTGATCCTTACACCCGTGCCGTGTCAGACGTGTATCAGGATATTTTTCGGGAAGGCTCGTTTATTGGCAAAGGAATCTACGATGTGGATGCTTTTCAGCGGGCTCTGCACGGACGTTTTCCGGAGAATACAGTGCTCAGTCATGATTTATTGGAGGCGTGTCATGCACGGTGCGCCCTCGTCAGCGAGGTGGAGTTCTACGAGGAATATCCCTCGCGCTACAACGTGGACATGGAACGGCGTCATCGCTGGATTCGCGGCGATTGGCAGATCTCGCAATGGCTTCTGCCACGCATTCCTGGAGCGGATGCCCGCTTGGTTGCCAATCCGCTCTCATCTTTGTCCCAATGGAAAATTCTCGACAACCTGCGACGCAGTCTCGTCCCAGTTGCCCTACTACTCCTCCTGCTGGGGCATTGGCTGCTCCTGCCGGAATTTGGCGGCCTGATGATGCTGCTGGTTCTAGCGATCATCGCCCTTCCCGGCTTGTTGGCGGTGTTGGTCAACCTGGTTTTCAAGCCGGCTGATTTGCCGTGGATCATGCATCTGCGCGAAACGGCGGCGACTGGCGGGCGCCAGTTCGGCCAGATCCTTCTGACACTGGCTTTTCTACCCTACGACGCCTTCATAAGCCTCGATGCCATTGTACGGACGTTGCTGCGTCTGCTGGTAACGCGCAAACGACTCCTTGAATGGCGAACGTACAATGATGCCGAACGCACCACGCATGCTGAGTTGATCAGTTTTTACCAAACGATGTGGATCGTGCCGGCGGTCGCCCTGGCGACGGGAGTGTTCCTGACCACTCTCCAGCCGACTCAACTGACGCTGGCGCTGCCAATCCTAGGTCTTTGGTTAGCCGCCCCATGGATCGCCTGGCGGATCAGCCAGCCTATTGAGTCAACGCCCCCAAATTTATCGGCAGAGCAATTGACGTTTCTCCGTCACACCGCCCGCAAGACCTGGCACTTCTTTGAGACCTTTGTCACCGAGCAGGAAAACTGGCTGCCACCGGACAATTTCCAAGAAATCCCCACACCGACGATTGCTTCACGGACTTCGCCCACGAACATGGGTCTGGCTTTGCTTGCCAATCTGGCCGCCCGGGATTTCGGGTATCTTTCCGGGGGCGACCTCATTCGCCGCACGCAAGCCACCCTCGCTACGATGCAACGACTTGAACGGTATCGCGGGCACTTCTTGAACTGGTATGAAACCCGCACCCTCGCACCACTCCTCCCGCGTTACGTGTCAAGTGTGGACAGCGGCAACTTAGCGGGACATTTGCTGACGCTCGGAGCTGGTCTTCGGGAACTGGCCGATGAAAGCATTTGTCCACCGCAAACTTTTGCCGGGCTCCGCGACACAGTGGGCGTCCTGAAAGCCTTCATTGGGGAAAATGTTGCTCTGATCAACCTCGATACGGAATTGAATAAAACTCCTACCACTCTGCTCGCGGCACGCCACTTGTTGGAACGGGCGACGGAGCAGGCAACCAAGATTGCGGCTTCACTGGCCGAGGAAGAGGCGGAACTCAAAGAGTGGGGTCAAACGTTGCAGCGCAATTGCGAGAAACACCTAAAGGAATTGAGGCTCCTCGCACCATGGCTGCGGAGTGCGGAAAGAGATGTCCGCGTTCGAGAACACCACGAGGCAACACTCCCCCACCCCGTATTTGATCGCATACCCACTTTACGTGAAGTCTCTATATTGGATCAATCGTCCAACGCAATGGGAGAAGAAGGCGTTGGCTCCGATGAACTCGCACGTTGCTTGCGGGAAGCCAGCGACAATGCCCGGCAGCGCCTTCTCACCTTGGAAGCCTTAGCCCTCCAAGCCGACGAAATGGCGGAGATGGATTTCACCTTTCTGTTCGACCCTGACCGGGAGTTATTCGCCATCGGATTCAACATTGTCGATAATCGTCGGGATACCAGTTTCTACGATCTGCTGGCCTCGGAAGCTCGTCTATGCAGCTATGTCGCTGTCGCCCTAGGGCAGGTGCCCCAGGATCATTGGTTCTCGTTGGGCCGCCTGCTGGTCGCTTCGCACGGCACGCCAATCCTGGTTTCTTGGAGCGGCTCGATGTTTGAATACCTGATGCCGCTGCTGGTCATGCCAAATTATGAGAACACGCTGCTGGATCACACCTGTAAAGCGGCCGTGCAACAGCAAATCGAGTATGGAGAACTGCGGGGCATTCCGTGGGGGATTTCCGAATCAGGTTACAACCGTACCGACATACAACTGAACTACCAGTATCGCGCCTTTGGCGTACCCGGGCTAGGTTTGAAAAGAGGATTGGCCGACGACTTGGTGATCGCGCCGTACGCCACCGCGATAGCACTCATGGTCGCGCCGCAGGCAGCATGCGAAAACCTGCAAAGGCTGGCGGTCGAAGCACGCACCGGTGCATACGGGTTTTACGAGGCGGTGGATTACACGCCCACGCGGGTACCGCCGGATGAAACGAGCGCGACGGTTCGATCTTACATGGCGCACCATCAGGGGATGAGTTTGCTGGCGCTGGTCAATCAATTGCAGGACTACCCGATGCAGCGGCGTTTTATGTCCTGTCCGGCACTCAAGGCGGCGGAGTTGTTGCTGCAGGAACGAGTCCCCAAGACGGCCGCGAGTGTGTTCGTGGATGATCTGGCACTGGAGACTTCGCGAACAGTTCCAGGTGAAGTGGAAAGCGGGATGCGAGTTTGCACGAATCCGACGCCACCGTCACCGGAGGTCCATTTGCTCTCCAATGGTCGCTATCACGTGGTCATCAGCAGCGCCGGGGGTGGTTACAGTCGCTGGCGGGATCTGGCCGTCACTCGCTGGCGCGAAGATGCCACGCGCGATTGCTGGGGGACGTTTATTTATCTGCGTGATGTCGCGACAGGCGAATTCTGGTCCACCGCGTACCAGCCCACATTACGTGCGATTAAAGGTTACGAAGCCATCTTTACGCAGGCGCGCGCGGAGTTTCGGCAGCAGCACACCGACCTCGAAATCCACACCGAGATCAGCGTGTCGCCAGAGGACGATGTGGAGTTGCGACGTATCACGATCACGAATCGCTCGAACGTGGCGCGCGTTATTGAATTGACCAGTTATGCGGAGGTGGTACTCGCCCTTCCCTCCACTGACGCCGCGCATCCCGCCTTCAGCAATCTCTTTGTGCAAACCGAATTCGCGCGCAAATCTTCCGCCATTCTCTGCACCCGCCGGTCTAGTTCTCCCGAATCCTCCCCTCCGTGGTTGCTGCATCTGATGGTGGGTCAAGGGGGTGAAGTGGGCCCGATTTCCTGCGAAACCGACCGCAGTAAATTTGTTGGACGCGGCGGAACATTGGCCAACCCAGCGGCGATGCATCGCAATTCACCGTTGTCCAATACCGTCGGTTCGGTGCTCGATCCGATCATCTCGCTGCGGCGCACGGTCGCTTTGCCGCCGCACGCTACCGCCATCATAAATCTAGTGGTGGGCGTGACCGAAAGCCGGGAGACCGCGCTGGCACAGGTGGAGAAATACCAAAGCCCCCGCATGGCTGACCGTACTTTCGATCTCGCGTGGACGCACAGCCAAGTGGCGTTACACCAGCTTAATGCCACAGAGTCAGAGGCTCAACTTTATGGTCGCTTGGCTAGCGCTTTAATCTATGCCGACCCAGCGCGCCGGGCCAACCCCGGCGTGCTGCGAAACAACCGGCGTGGTCAAAGGGGGCTTTGGAGTTATGGCATTTCGGGTGATGCCCCCATCGTCTTGCTCCGCATCAGTGACCCCAAGAAAATCGAGATCGTGCGGCAGTTGATCCAGGCTCACTCTTACTGGCGTCTCAAGGGTTTGACCGTGGAACTCGTCATAATGAACGAGGAAGCCTCGGTTTATCGCCAGTCTTTGCAAGAGCAAATCACCAGTCTGATAGTCTCGGGAGTCGAAGCGCAGCTGCTGGACAAGCCCGGGGGTATCTTCGTCCGTAATCTCGAACAAATTCCGCACGATGATCTTGTGCTATTGCAAACCGTGGCGCGCATTGTCCTGGACGATGAAAAAGGGACCCTGGCGGAGCAGATGGAACATCGGAATGTCTTGGAGCCTGCGGTGCCCGCGCTGGCACCAGTCCGCTCCGGGCCGACCGATGTGCCCCCGCCGCTGCCGGAACGCGAACTGATTTTCCCGAACGGTTTCGGCGGCTTTACCCGCGACGGGCACGAATATGTCATCACGCTTCAACCCGGCCAGATGACGCCGGCCCCATGGGTCAATGTGCTGGCTAATCCCACTTTCGGGACGGTGGTTTCCGAGAGCGGAGCTGCCTACACCTGGGTGGAGAACTCCCACGAATTTAGACTGACCCCCTGGAGTAATGATCCCGTTCAGGATCCCACCGGAGAGGCTCTTTACATTCGCGATGAGCAGACCGGAAAGTTCTGGTCACCTACTCCTTTGCCAGCGCGCGGGGCGACGCCCTATGTCATTCGCCACGGCTTCGGCTACACCGTGTTCGAGCACACTGAAAACGGCATCACCTCCGAGTTGTGGGTGTATGTGGCCATGGATGCGCCGGTTAAATTCACGGTCTTGAAATTGCGGAACGTCTCAGGCCGGCCGCGCCGGGTGTCGGTCACCGGCTATTGGGAATGGGTATTGGGCGACTTGCGGTCTAAGAGCCTGCTGCACATTCAAACCGAGGTGGACCTTAAGACCGGGGCATTGCTGGCACGCAATTATTACAACACCGAATTTCCCGAGCGCATCGCTTTCATTGATGTCAACGATGGCTCGCGCACCTTCACCGGAGATCGGAAGGAGTTCATCGGTCGAAACGGCAGCCTGGCGCAACCGGCGGCACTCAGTCGCGCCCGCCTTTCCGGCAAAGTCGGCGCGGGGCTGGATCCGTGCGGCGCGGTGCAAGTCACCTTCAATTTGCGGGAAGGGCAGGAACGGGAAACGAGCTTTCGTCTGGGAGTGGGGCGCAATATGGCGGATGTGCAGAATCTGCTGAACCGCTTTCGCCGGACCGATGCCAACCGCAATGCACTTGAAGCCGTCTGGGCTTATTGGAACCGGACCCTTGGTGCGGTTAACGTGGACACGCCCGATCTTGCGGTGAATGTGATGGCGAACGGCTGGCTGTTGTATCAGACCTTGAGCTGCCGGCTTTGGGGGCGCACGGGATTTTACCAATCTGGAGGCGCCTTTGGGTTTCGCGACCAATTGCAGGATGTGATGGCGCTGGTGCATGCCGAACCCGCCCTGACCCGCGAACATCTGCTCCGCGCAGCCGCGCATCAATTCCGCGAAGGCGATGTGCAACATTGGTGGCATCCCCCGGCGGGACGCGGTGTACGAACGCATTTCTCCGACGACTATCTGTGGCTACCTTACGCCACCTGTCGCTACGTCGAGTGTGTCGCAGACACGGGCGTGCTCGACGAACCCATTCATTTCCTTGATGGGCGCGCAGTCAAACCCGAGGAAGAAGCGTATTACGATTTGCCGAATCGCTCCGAAGAGGCGGCCACGCTTTACCAACACTGCGTACGCGCCATCGAGCACGGGCTGACGTTTGGCGCGCACGGCCTGCCGCTGATGGGTTGCGGCGATTGGAATGACGGTATGAACCGGGTGGGAAACCAGGGCCGCGGCGAAAGTGTCTGGCTGGCGTTCTTCCTCTACGATGTGCTCATCAAGTTTGCTGAACTGGCGCGCACCCACCGCGATCCCGCTTTTGCCAAACGTTGCCTTGCCCAAGCAGAGCAACTGCAAACGAACATCGAGAGACATGCTTGGGATGGCCAATGGTATCGCCGCGCGTGGTTCGACAACGGCGAACCGCTAGGCTCCTCGGCCAATCCGGAATGTCAGATCGATTCCTTGCCGCAGAGCTGGTCGGTGATTAGCGGCGCCGGCGATCCGCAGCGTTCCAGTCAGGCGATGCGATCAGTGGACCAGCGCCTGGTCCGACGCAAGGCCAGGCTGATCCAGTTATTCGATCCGCCCTTTGACAAATCGCCCATGAACCCCGGTTACATCAAAGGCTACATTCCGGGCGTGCGTGAGAACGGTGGCCAGTACACTCATGGCGCCATTTGGTCGGCGATGGCGTTTGCCCTCATGGGAAAAAACGACCGCGCGTGGGAGCTATTCTCGCTGCTCAATCCTATCCGTCACAGCGCGACTCCCAAACAAATCGCCACCTACAAAGTGGAGCCTTACGTCATCGCGGCGGATGTCTATGCGGTCAGCCCGCACACCGGCAGAGGCGGCTGGACCTGGTACACCGGTTCTGCCGGCTGGATGTATCGCCTGCTCATCGAAACGCTCCTGGGAATCAACCTAGAAGGAAACCAGTTACGACTCTCGCCACGGCTGCCGAAAAATTGGGACAGCTACAAAATCCACTACCGCTACCGGCAAACGGTTTATCACATCACCATCACCCGTCGCTCCGCTGACTCGATGGGCGAGGACCAGCTCACCCTCGACGGGCAAGACCTTACCTCAAACACTATCCCTTTAGTGGATGACCGACGCGAACACTCGGTCGAAATGAAAGTTGGTGACCGCCCAATTGAAACCCATGAGCCGAACGCTCAAGCCTCAAGAACTGAGAGTCTGCCGCAGGCGGTAATCCCGCCGAACGAATGATTGGACCCATTCCGGAAGGACTGCTGTCACCGCGAGACGCGGTGGGGTTACACCCCATGGCCAAGTACTGATCTACGGCGTAATCTACCCTTAATAGATCACCGCGCCGACACCCCAATCGCCTGGGGCTAACCAGACCAAGTGGTGGTTCAAATCAATATTGTCATGAAAATCACATCCTCCTCGCAAACGACCTCCAATGGCGCAACAGCGCAAACTAATCAAACCTCAAATGGGCAGTCGAAAGCCCAATCGGGAAACCAAACTGTTGGGCAACCTTTCTCAATGGGCTATAGCCGCCATGGTCAATCTGGTCGAAGCCCCGCCCAGAGCAGCGATGACTCGGCTCTCATGAAGTCTCAACTGGGCTAAAACTGCCAGCGCCAAAGAAACCCTGAACACCTCCGTAACCAAATCAAAATCAGAAAGTTATCTCTGCCAAACGCAGGGGTCGGCAGGAGAAATTAGTGGCATTTAGTCGAGACGTCGGCCTGATCTCCCCAAAAATCATTCTCACCATTGCGTGCAAATCCTGGGAGTTTTCTCGGCTAAGAAAAGAATGCTCAACTGCCGTTCACCAAAGCTTGGCATGTAGATGTAAAAAATCCAAAAAACTTCTCCACAATCCGACCTGCACCCTCCACCGTCTATAACGACTGCATCTTGCCTAGGATTGCTAAATAATCCGTCAGCGTCCCTCACCAAATTGGATTTGTTCTCTTAGGTCGAAAATATCATACACGCGGAGGAACTTCTTGAATCTATCTGCTCTAGCTTTAGTCGGCACAATACGTACTCACACTTAGCACGTTAAGGCGGGTTAGGTTCGTGCGTTACTCTGCTCGACCTCCCGCCTGGTCAAGTTCACGTACACAGTGGATTCGTCATAACTGATCCGATTTACCGCTTTGACCGGGATCAACACTTCCTTGCCGGAAAGCCGGTGCCCGATCCTGACGACCAGTTGGTCTATCTGCCAATTATGGTCATCCATAATAAAATCGGAAATATGGCCAGCGGTTCCATCCATAGCTTGCAGGTGATACCCATCCACCGCTTGCGCGCTGCGCAGATGCGCATCAGGCCGATGAGATTGAGAATCGTTATTCGGAGACGGATCATTTGAAGGCAGCATCGGTGGTAGCGTCAAAACTGGGAACTCGGAAATGCCCCACAAAGCCTCGCCTTGCCAATAATTGGGCCAACCGAAATAACGGTAGTATTCCTCTTCATATTGACGAGAAACGGGTTTGTGCGATTCGAGTGATGGGCTTTTCTCAATCTGCTCCCGGGTTAGCTTTAATCGTAGGATTTTGCCGGTCGAATCGAACTTATCGAAGGCATGAGGAGAGATAAGCACTTTACGCCCCGGCAACCACGCCTCTGTGTCCGCGACCAGATAACGAACGGCCCAGCTCTGATCATCAAAGTAAAAATCTTTCACACGACCAATTTCACCATCTGAGGCCCCCATGTTGTTCCCATACAATCGCTTGACGTTTATTCGCATAATAACACTGATTTTAAATCGTTACTGGAAACCAACATATGGCTGCCAAGCTGCCTAAACGCCGGGTTCTTTGCCGATTTGTGGAACGCGCGTCCTTTTTAAATCCGGCCCAATAACAACAGGACAATCAAAATCAACAAAAGCAAACCGATGCCTCCGCTGGGGTAGTACCCCCAATTTTTACTATGGGGCCAGTTTGGAAGTGCTCCGACTAGCATAAGAATGATTACAACCAATAAAATATTACCTAGCATAATGATTCTTTTAAAATGATGGGTTCACTCAATTGATTTCCTGGCATCTCCAATTTCTTGTTTCAGTCGCGCTTATGTGGATGAAAGGCCAGCCAAATGGTTGAGATTAAACCCACGCCCTTCAGCATAGTTTGAATCCAAGAAATTTTCGCGCCAGCACCAATCGGTTTGACTAGTCCCGCCATTAACATCACAGCCGACGAGACAATTCCGCCAAAAGACTTCACACGGGATTTAACCATATGGACCGATTCAACGAGTACGGCCACATCACCGATGAACATGGCACGGTTCAATTCACTCTCTACGATCAAAAGCTGTTTCTCCGCATCGAGGGAGCCTAAGAGAGAATATTTTCCAAGCATTCACGATCCTTTCGTAATTGTTCAATTGTCGCAGGAAGCGTCCGCCAGTCACGCAACAGGCCGGTGAGCCGCTTGAATAGACAAATCGCCGCAAAACCGTAGAGGCCAGTCAATGTAAGAAGGACAGCTGCGGGAGAATAATCCCATAAAACCACGACAACAGCCGCTGTAAGGGTTACTCCCGCCAACAGTCCCAAAGCGGCCACACCGAGCCCGAGCAGGATGGCGTGCAAAATACGCACGCGCTCCTCCCGAACCTCCACCGTCAGCAGTTCAAACCGGTTAGCTCCAATGGTCAACAGCCTCCGCACAAGCTGTTTAGAGGCGCTGATGACTTGTCCGCTGACAGTGGGGTTGTCCATAGCGATTAATTGCGACGGCAAGCGCACTGACGTGCAGCCAGATAACCGATCAACGCACCAACACCAACACCGATGGCGATAGCCTGGTATGGGTTTTCGCGAACGACCACGTCGGCTGCTTTGGCGCCTTCAATCGCTTTGTCCCGAACTTGGTCATAGATCGCCTTGCTGCGATCCAGGGCGACCGCAAGACGTTTGCGGGCTTCCCCGACCTTGTCTCCGGCCACATCCGCAGTGGCAGCCATCAACGCACGTGCGTCCACGGCCAATTTGTCCATCTCATCACTGATTGCTTGCTCTGGTTTGTTCATACTTTTTTGTTTTCTGTGGGGTTGATCTTTTCATCGCCAAATTTTCAGCAGCGACAAGCTGTGATCCTTCCGGCGAATCTATAACGGTCAAAACTGAGTTTTTTCCTCCGAAGGGATTTGATACATAATCTTTCGACATGGGATCCGACATCCATTCACCGTCCACAATCAGGCAGTATTCATAAGTGCCCGGTGCAAGGGCTGTTTCTTTCAGCCAGCGACCGCCACCAGAGGGATGCAAGGCCTTGGCTTCGGGTTTCCAGTTATTGAATGTTCCAGCAACACAAACTGTTGTGGCTGTCGGATGTGTGAATTCAAATTGGACCGGCATCAGGTGTGGGCCGTTATGATTTTTGTGATGTTTCATATATGAAGTTGAATTATCCAAATCACGATGGATGAAAATGTTAGCGAAAACCATGGGGTGTAACCCTCAGTACACACCAGTAAACCATACCCTTGGGACAGCAGGATCGAAACCTTGGCAGGGAAAACCAATCAGATTTTCCAGCCGACGCACGATTGAAGCCAGTCGGCAGTTGTTGCTGAGATTTTTTCTCCCCATGGGTTACCCTTCAAAAAATCAGGGTGAAAGTTGATTTGGCTAAAACTAATAATTCGCTAGCGTTATTTAGAACCGGATGTGGAAATTTTAATTCCGGTGAGAGCTTCCACGATTGATTTTTGCACTGCCGGATTTCTCAGATTGCCCAAGTGCCCACCTTGCGGGAAGATCTTCAGCTGTCCTGGGGAAAAGGTATCTTCGAGCCAAGCAAGATCTTCATCTGCCAATAAAAAATCGTTTTGATTGACGATGATGCGAACATTCGGATTGCTACGGAGGCCATCAGCATACGTCCGCAAATCGCCATCCTTTGCCATTGTGTCCGCCACCGGCAAAGCCAGACCTTGGGTCTCAAAATACGGGACCACGAATCGGTTAAAATAGTCCTGATAGGAATACTGTATTATTTCCTGATAAACGGGATCGCGCCTGAGATTAAGTATCGGGTGTTGCAGTACCCCCTGATTGTTCCGCCGCTGACTGCTGAAAATGACATCCCGCAAAATGAATCGAAAGGTCATGCCGATGAGGAATTTTGATTCGATCGCGTTGAAAGGCAGGGATGTTTGCGGTGTCAGCGTGCTCTTGCTCAATTCAGCTACCTTCAAAAAAGTATTCTTAATATTCTCTGTTCGCTCCTCAGCTGGCCATTCCAAGGGTGCTTGGTAATATTCATCCAGCCGGGAGATTCCGAAGGTCATCCGGACAGGGGTATTGAGGGCGACATACCTTTCAAACTTGATCGTGGGCAGTTGATTCGTCGCCTCAGTAGCCGCCAGGAACAAAGTTTGGAGCGCGCCCATAGAGTAGCCCATCAGCGATTTGCTTCCCAGCCGGCCGGGATACAGCTTATGCAGACGGTGATCGATTTCAGTCAAGGCCACGTACATGTCCTTGGCGTCCAACGGCAGATAGCCCGGCAACGCCGCCGTCGAGGCATGCTCCATGAACTCGGAGTTGAACGCGCTGCTGACACACACGGCCGAGAACCCGTTTTGGTAGACCAGTTCGGCCAGCGCCAGCGAAGGCTGCGCCAGCCGGTGCCCGCCCAGACCGGGAATGATATAGACCACCGGCGCATTTCCCGGTTGTAGCCAGAACGTGAACTTCAAGTTTCTGCCTGTAGCCGGAATCCGGACTGACCGGGTCTTGCCATGGCGCGGAAATTCAGGATCTTTAAACGTGAAGAAAACAGATTCGAGCGTTTCCAAGGAGGCTTCGTCCTGTTCCCCTTTTACTTGAAAATCCGCCACCTCGTTCGCCCGGGCGAAGGTCCAGGCATATTGGATCTCGGAATAAGGATCCATCTGTGCCTGACTGAAACGCACGTATTCCCCCACCGTATCGGTGAGGTTGTTATACATCACTGAGTAGTGGAAATAGGAGTAAGGCCCGAGGTAGGTCAGTGGGTTGTTTATATCCAAATCGTAAGGAGCGATGTAGATCAAAGGATTGGCCGCCGTATCCGCCGCCAGCCCCAGCGTATCCCGCTCATTGCTCGGGCCAAAAACCGGCAGCATCAGGAAACAATTGGGCTGCCAGCCCCACTTTCCAAAAGTCTGGCCAAAATCGGCATCCGATCTCGGGATCTTCCATTTCTCCGCCACATCAATAAACCCGGCCGCACCCACGATGGTGTTACAAAAAAAACGGTCGGTTTCATCGCGAGCTCCCCGCCACTTTCCTTGGAGCAGATTATTGATCAAACGCCCGGGATACGTAAGGTTCCTGCCGAAGTTTCGGATACTGGTCCGGACGGGTTTGACTACCACAAAGCGATACGCCTTGCTGGTGGGTTGAATGACAGCAGTCATAACCATCTTGTTAAAGGCCCACATCACGCGGTTCACGGGCTCAAAAGGGTCTGGGACAGATTTTGGCAGCACGACGATCTCCTCACCGGAGGGTTTTGCGCTGCCGGCGGTCGATTGCTCCTGTGCCCAGGCAAACGGCGACCAACAAAGCCATAGAATCAACAAAGCCAGCTGACAGCCGCTGGCGAATGATTGGCGCGTTGAACCATGAACCGGCCTTGTGATCATTGCGGATAAACACTGGAAGGCGATTGATGCAATCTCTGCTGGGCGCCAATCAATGGAAGCATTGATTCCGCGATATACTGGCGACAGCCATGTTGGGTGAATAGTCATGGGCTGTCGCAGTTCTCTCATGCGAAAGGTGAGCATGGAAAGCAAGGCGAAGCCATAGGGTATTCTCCCCAATGGAGACGCGGTTGACGGTCAACTGGTGAACTAGATCGGCCAGATTGCAGGAAATGAATTAAACCCGCAAAAAGAGTTGCCCTGTGGACCTGATCAACTCAGGACCACAGAGCGAGATTTGGCAATTACGGGTAAGTGACGCTACGGACGGCTTCGAATGCACGCGAAGCCGTTTCGGAGGAACTCGGCACGGGCTCGGTTGCCAAACCTTTATGGGTGCGCAGGTGCTCTGCGATGCCGACACGGCTGGGTTCACAACCTGCTGCAGCGATGGCGGCCAAAACGCGAGATTCGTCCATGATGAAACGGTCGGTCTTGTAAATCGGGTATCTCGCCTGAGCAACAGGCGGGGTCAGATTGATGGTGGCCAAATTTGCCCCGGCATTAAAGGCATTCACGTACCGGTCTCCCGACACCAGCTGCATAGCGCTGACGGACGGAATAAGCCACTGCGGCGAACGCAAGCGCATCCGCGCAATACAATCCAGCGTAAGTCCGATATCACCGCTGGGGAGATCGGCGAAAGGTGTTTGTTTCCCGGCGATAAATGGACTGACACTACATCCCGCCAAGGACAGTTCGGCCAACATATCCATGGTTTGATCCACATGGGCCGGCGTCTGCCTGGGGAGCACCACGATGAAACCGGAAGACACCTTCCACCCTGTGGAGGCCAGATAACGGATGGCCGGGAGGCGCTTGGCCAAAGTGCCGGGAGCACCGATGTAATGGAAATGGTCCGCATCACCCGATTCAAGTTTGATGACATAGAAGTCACCACCTGCC
>CAZRGY010000025.1:16933-18317 GCA_964599715.1 uncultured Verrucomicrobiota bacterium
TCCAGCAACCCGTTGTCACGGCGCATGGCACAATACCGGCAGTTTTGGCGGCAGTAATTGGAGATCTCAACGACTCCACGCACGAAAACTCGACGCCCGAACACCTCGTCGCGCGCTATCCGGGCATGTTCGTGAAGGAAGGGCCTCGTTTTATCTGATTTGGCTGCATGCATGGAAATTCAAAACGGATTGCAGGGCTCAAAATCATTCATAGCGATAAAGAGTCGCTCGCTGATGAAGGCGGCTCCAAAGCAGGTGGAGCAATCTGTAAACGATCACTGTCACGCATCCGCAAAACTTCAGTAACCGTGCCAACCAACTTTTCGATCGAATATGGTTTCAACAGCATCGCGGCGGGATGCAACCAAGGGGCACGGGTGAACTCAGCAGGCGGCACGGCGGTAGCCATGATTACGGGCATGGACATACCGGCCTCGTGCACCTTCTTGAGCAGCTCCACCCCGGTCACTCTGGGCATGTCATTGTCGGTGACGAGAAGATCGTAATTTTTCAGCTGGAGGGCATCCCAAGCTATGTCCCCGTCTTCAGCAGTATCCACTTGATAACCGAAGTGGGTGAGCACCCGGGCGTTGAATTTACGTATCACCCTTTCGTCATCCACCACCAAAATGCTTTTGAATGGATTGCCGGATTCTGGCTGTGGCGTAGCGGCCGGCTCCCCCGCTTGCGAGATGCACGTATCTTTCATCACACTATGCATACGCAGAGGGCAAAACTCGCGCTATGGGGTGTATACCTAATATCATTTATTGCCGTGCGAATTACCTTCAGACATGCCCCGAGGGCGAAATTCCGGCAACTGACTCATAATAAATGCCAAACCCCATCCAGATCAGTTGTGTCTCCTCAAATTGGCGAAGTCTCGTCATCGGAGAGCTGATCGGAACTAAAGAGATCAATCTGATTCATTTCCTGCATCTCAAAGATGACGCGTTCTGCCAGGAGATGGCGCTGAAGTATCAGATGGATTACGCCTCATCGCCGAAAAAGCACACCGCCACTTTCAGGAAGCGTAATCCAGGTGTTACCGCCCCGTAAGCGGACTAAAGGACGGTCGCCTGGACGCTGCTCTCGATGATACCTGCGCTGATGGCATAACGGGTGAGGCCCGCAGTGTCATGGATGTCCAGTTTCTCCATGAGATGTTCCCGATACTTCTCCACGGTCTTCATACTGATGCCAAGTTCGGCCGCAGTTTGCTTGTTGGCTTTGCCCTCGGCAATCAGTTGCAGCACTTCCATCTCACGCGGAGTCAAATGCGCAACTTTCTTGCCGTCTAAATGCGCCTGACCGGTTGATTGCGAGTTTAGCCGCTCGAAGCGGCGGGCGAGGACGGAACTGAAAAACTTTCGCCCGGCCTGGA